>CAZLDP010000389.1:0-3315 GCA_964558145.1 uncultured Prolixibacteraceae bacterium
ATCCAAGAGATCTGGGCCAGTGTTTCCACATTGTTGACCAGCGTGGGATGATCCATATATCCTTTTTCTGCCGGAAAGGGAGGACGAATAAAAGGATAACCGCGTCTCCCCTCCAGAGAGGCAATCAGAGCGGTCTCCTCGCCGCAGACGAATGCCCCGGCCCCTTCGTAGATTTCGGCATCAAAAGAGAAGCTGCTTCCCAGAATATGCTGTCCCAGAAGGTTTGCGCCATAGCAATTGGCCAGGGCTTCCCTGACGCGACGTACTGCCAACGGGTATTCGGCCCGGATATAGAATAAACCCCGGGAAGCACCCACCGCATAGGCGGCGATGATCATCCCCTCGATGATGCGATAGGGGTACGATTCCAGGAGCATCCGGTCCATAAAGGCCCCAGGGTCACCCTCGTCGCCGTTGCAGATCACGAATTTTTCAGAATGGGGTTGACGGGCTACCAGTTCCCATTTGATTCCCGAGGGAAAACCAGCGCCCCCGCGCCCGCGGATTTGACTCTCCTTTACTTCGCTCACGACCTCCCGGGGAGTCATCTTCAGTAAAGCCCGGCGTACCGCACTGAATCCTCCGCGACTCCGGTATTCATCCATGTCGAGGGGGTTGATGATCCCCCGGTGTTCAGTAGCAATGGGGATCTGCCTGCCTAAGAAGGAACTGACAGGCTTGTCGCGCACATCCAGGGCATACCGCTCAATCCCCTCCCACTTGGCATCGGTCTGGATGTACTCGACCGACTCCAGCAACTTGCTTTTCAACTTCGACAAAAACCCGGCAGGCTTAAAGTGGCTGGTGACGATATCTTTGACATCTTCCGGTTTGACCCTTGAATAAAGTACCGGTTCACCCCCTGTGGGAACAATCTCCACAAGAGGCACCTGGTGACACATCCCCACGCACCCCACGTGTTTAAGTTTTACTTTAAGTCCGTTGGTATTAACGGCCTCTTCCACAGCATTTTTGATCTCTTCAGAACCGCTTGCTACACAACAGGATCCCAAACCAATACGGATCTCCCCGCGAATCTCCGTCCCATCGGCCTTCCGGAATGGTTTCTTTCCCCTTTTTCCCGCCTGGGCTTCGAAATCGGCAATGATTTCACCGACCTGACTCGTGGTGACATGACCATAGGTCACCTGGTCAATCTGAACCACCGGGGCCAAGGTGCAGCACCCCAGACAGCTTACCTTTTCGAGGGTATACTTCCCCTCACGATCGGTATGTTCGCCCTCCTTCAACCCGAAATTCCGCATAAAAGCGTCGTAGACCTGCGTGGCCCCCTTCACATGGCAGGCGGTTCCCACACAAATCTTAATCATGTGTTTCCCCACGGGCTGCATCCGGAATTGAGCGTAGAAGCTGGCGACACTGTAAATATCGGCGGGGGTGATCTCCGTCTGTTCACTAACCTGCCGCAACGCCTCCTCCGGAAGGTAGTTCAACTCCTTCTGGATGGCCTGCAAAATGGGGATCAGGGCTTTCTTCTCCCGTCCCTTCTCGGCGATGATCCGGTCCACCACACTTTTCATCCCATCGTTTTTGTTCCCCATCTTCTATTCTTGCTCATGTACACCCTATGAAAAGTATTAAATCTTTAGTCTTCAATAAATTCAGGATAAATCCGAATTCCATTGTCCGAAGTAGTAATCACGAAATCTGGCGCATTCCGAAATCTTTCATCCTTTACTTGCTGCCGATACAGTAAATGCTGCCTCCAGCGCGGACGAACATCCGGTTGTTGGCGAAAGCCGGGGTGGTATAGACCTTTGCTCCGAGATGGGCTTCGGCCAGCAGGTTCATTTCCCTTTCCAATGCATAGACTTGCAACAAACCTTCGGTGTTGAAAAGGAAGAGTTTCCCATCGGCAACCACCGGGGAGGAGTAGTATCCCACGCCACCGTCGGCTTCCCACAATTTCTCCCCGTTTTTGGCGTCATAACAAGCCAGAACGCCATAGCTGGTAGCTACGAACAGGAGACCGCCGGCCACGACCGGACTGGCCACTTCGGAGAGGTATTCATCATCCTTCCATACCACCTGTCCGTTTGCGGGATTGACGGCAACCAGGGCGGCATATTCATTCACGCCAAAGACCAATCCTTCCCCATAGGCCGGTGAAGGTCCCACTTCACCGGCAAGGACGCCGGCGTGCCAGAGTTCACTTCCCGTTTCGGCGTCGTAACCAGCCAGAAGGGGATCGGCAGCCAGAACCACCTGCATCCGGCCGCCGATTTGGGCCAGGATAGGACTTGCCCAGGAGATCTTTACATTCCGGGGGGTTTCCCACACTGTTTTCCCCGTAAGGGCATCCAGGGCGATCAGTTTTTTAGCCTTGTTGGTGTCGTATTGGACATAGACTTTGTTTTTCCAAGCCACCAGGGAGGAAGAGTGGCCATAATGGTTGTCGGGAACCCCCAGGTTTCGGGCCCAGACACGTTGGCCGTTGAAGTCAACGGCCAGGATGTCGCCGGTGCCGAAGATGGCATAGACATGAACACCGTCAGTGGTCACGGAGGGGGCTGCCAGTCCGGTGTCGTCGGTGGTTTTGGGAGGTGTGGCCGGTGATCCCTCAATATTGTCGGCGGGAGCTGTCCACAGCAACTTGCCGCCATGGCGATCGAAGCAGTATACCTCCCGTTTCTGGGCAGTTGCGCCGGTCAGAAAAAGCCGGTCTCCCCAGATAACAGGAGAATTGTTTCCCGGGAGAGGTACGGCAACCTTCCAGAGGATATTCTTTCCGGAGGGTCCGTCAAAATCGACGGGGATGTTGTTGCGGCCACTGACCCCACTTCCCATGGGTCCCCTGAAGGAGGGATGGTTGGCGCGGAGCTGTCCGGCATCGGGAAAGACTATTTCCTTCATCGTGGAAGAGTCACCTCCTCCCGACGCCCCTTCTGCCTTGCCGGGCAACGCGGTAGCCAGTGCCGAATCGCTACCGGCCACTCCTGAGGTGTCTGTAACTACCAGGGTAGGCTCCTCCCCCACTTCAATCACCTCAATGCCTGGATCATCGGTCACAGAGGCCTCTCCTTCCTGGGAAGACCCGTCAACGCCGAAACTTTTCAGATGGTCGACCGAGGCCAGGGAGGCCACCAGTGCCAGCGCCAGCAGTCCCGCCCCGGAAAGGATCACCCACCTTTGAGCCAGCAGACGGGATGCCAGCTCATTCTCCTGTTTCTGATCGGGAATCTCTATTCTTGATTTCAAGGAATGATAGATCCTGAGGGCCAGGGCAAAAACCACCGCTCCGAAGAGGAGGAGATAGCTCCCCGTTTTGACCTGCCAGCGGCTGGTGAAATAGGC
>CAZLDP010000390.1:0-3304 GCA_964558145.1 uncultured Prolixibacteraceae bacterium
GGAGATGTTTTACTGGTATTGGATGAAAATTGGCAACCCGCTTTCAAAAACAGGAAGAACAACTACTCCGGCGAAACCCGTCTTCCACTGGTATTCTATGGCCACGGGATTCCTGCGCGCACGCTCAGTTCACCCTGCGATGCTGCTGCCTTTGCTTCCACGCTGGCCCATTTCATGAAAATACCCTTCCCCAGCATTCCCTGCGGATTAATCACCGGGGAATAGTTTATGCCTGCCCCGAAAAGCCGGCCAGATCACTCCTCATGTTTTGAAGGCTTAGGATAAGTCATGAATGCAGATTGAGAGGCATTCTTCAGTTTCGCTTTCCGCACCTTTTTTCCCTGCTTGCTTTCCAGTGCCGACAGGTTAACCTGAAGGGTAGTATCCCTTGTCAGACTAAAGGTTACCGATTGCAACAGATACTCTTCACTGAAGAAATGCAGCTCTACATTTCCCGGACGAAGCAACAGGGAAAAGGAACCGTCGTCGGCTGTAATGGTGCCGATTCCCGATTTCATCTCCACCACTGTCAACTGGGAAATCACACCCCCGGTGATCTGATTGGTCGCCTTTCCTGCCACACAGTGCATCGAAGGCGACTGGCCGCTGCCCACATACTGGCTCATCAGCAAACACAGCATGATGAAAAGTGATTCTGCTTTCATGTCTCTGAATTTTGTTGGCTCATTTTTAAAGACTCGATAAAGGAGTAAAACGTTGCGTTTTCTGCCAGATTTAATTTTAAGCCTGTCTAAATCTTTGAAATCTCGCTGAAGAGGGTACAGTTATGCTGAAAAACAGTTAATTCTGTGGTAAAATGATTGGTTTTTATATAATCATCTGATTATTTTTATTCGCGGAAAATTACTGCTGATTGCATTATGATATTAACAAAAATCACTAATCCATGAGTCCTACACAAATTCTTATCAGGGAACTGGCCGACCAGTACGGGCGCAGGAGGGAGAACCTGTTGCCCATTATGCAAGGGGTCGTAGAGCAGGAAAACTACCTGTCGGAGTATTCCATGGTGGAGATTGCTCGCGAGATGGATCTTCCGGCTGCTGAAGTCTACGGAACTGCCACATTTTATTCATTTCTGGAGGTAAAGAAAATGGGACGTTATATCATCAGGATATGCAAGACCATTACGTGTGCAATGAAAGGGAAAAACCAGGTTTTACATGCCATTCAGGATATGCTGAAAATCAATGTCGGGGAGACCACTCCCGATGGCCGTTTTTCACTGCTGCAAACCAATTGTCTGGGACTTTGCCATAAAGCGCCGGCCATGGTGATCAACCATGAGATCTATACCGATCTTACCCCTGAGAAGGTCAGGGAGATCATTACGGAATACATGCATAAACCCTTTTAAACACAAGCACCATGGCAACGATCTATCAGTTGAAACGCGCCGATTTTATCTTCAAAAATGAGAATGACTGGGAGCAAGTTCTCAGCAACATTCTGAAACGCACCCCGCAGGATCTGATCAATGAACTGATCATTTCCGAGTTAAAGGGTCGTGGAGGTGCCGGATTTCCCACCGGATTGAAATGGAAAGTCACTTCAGAACTCAATGCCCCTGTCAAATATGTGATATGCAACGCCGATGAGGGGGAACCGGGGACATTCAAAGACCGTGAGATCCTGGAGAGGGTTCCCTATAAGGTGCTTACCGCAATGGTTGCCTGTGCGCATGTGATTGGGGCAAAGGAAGGCTGCATTTACCTCCGCGGGGAATATAAATTTCTGGAGCCTGAACTGCAAAAGGTAATCTCCGAATTTGAATACTACCTCCATGAAATCAAATTTGATTTTGAAATCAAGGTTTTTATGGGCAGCGGAGCATACATCTGCGGAGAGGAAACCGCTCTCTTTGAATCAATGGAGGGCAAACGGGGCGAACCCCGGAACAAACCGCCCTACCCCACCAATTTCGGGTATATGGGGGCTCCCACTGTCATCAACAATGTGGAAACCCTGGCCCACACCTTCACCATCTTCAAGTACGGTGCGAAAAAGTTTTACGACCTGGGAGTCCAGTACTCCAGAGGAACCAAACTTTTCAGCGTATCGGGCGACACACCCAAACCAGGAATTTATGAACTTGAACTGGGGATGACTCTTCAGGATTTTGTCTATGATTTCGGCGATGGCGATACCAAGGCTGTCCAGGTGGGGGGAGCTTCCGGATTTCTTGTTCCCAGAAAGAAATTTGCCGACACAGCCATTGGCTTCCAGGGAAAACTTACCGGCATCTCCCTTCCCACGGGCGGCTCCATGATGCTTTTCAACAGCTCCCGCTCCATGTACAACGTGTTGGACAACTATCTTGAGTTTTTCAGGGAAGAGTCGTGCGGACAGTGCACACCCTGCCGCGTGGGATGTCAACAGCTTTTGCTGGGCATCAAAGCGGTGAAACGGGGACAGAAACCTGCCTCGTACCTCGACAAACTCCTGCGACTTACCGAAACCATGCAGGTCACCGCCAAATGCGGTCTCGGACAATCCGTCGCCAACTCATTCTCCTCCATCGTGGAAAACTTCAGGGAAGAGATGATTTACTAATTCTAAAAACCGAAACAATATGACAAGAGATAAGATAAATATCACGCTGAACGGATACAATGTTCAGGTCGATAAGGGCACCATGATTCTGGATGCCGCAAAGGAGAACGGGATCATCATCCCAACCCTCTGTTACCATAAAGACCTGTGTGTGGCCGGCAACTGCAGGGTGTGTGTGGTCGAGGTGGTTGGTCAAAAACGGCTCTCGGCAGCCTGCGCTACTCCTTGCGAAGAGGGTATGGAGATACTGACCAATAGTCTGAAAGTACGTAACTCCAGGAAACATATTATCGAACTGTTGCTGTCGGAACACAATGCCGACTGTACCAAATGTTACCGCAACGGGAGTTGTGAACTGCAGAAACTCGCTTCGGAATACAAGATTATGACCCAAGACTTCATCGAGCTGATTCATTTTAAGACCTACACCATCGACATGTTTTCCCCGTCGATCATCAAGGACGACAGTAAATGCATCCGATGCCAGCGGTGTGTGCGAACCTGTGCCGAACTGCAGGGTGTTAACGCGCTGACCGTTTCCCATAAAGGGGATTTGATGAAAATCACCACTTTTATGGATAAACCGATGAACTCGGTGGTCTGTACAAATTGCGGACAATGTGTCAATCACTGTCCTACCGGAGCCCTGGTCGAGAAGAACTACATCGAGGAGGTTTGGGAGGCGATTGCTAATCCCGAAAAACACGTGGTCGTCCAGACAGCTCCAGCC
>CAZLDP010000391.1:0-3302 GCA_964558145.1 uncultured Prolixibacteraceae bacterium
GTGGTACTCTTCGCTGCTGTCGTGGCAAACCATGCAATCCACATTTCGCGCATTGTGAAAGTCGAAATGGTCATCGGTCATCCCGAAGCCAATGTGACATGCAGCACAGGCCAGTTCGTTTGCCTGGGCCCCCAGACAGAAGTTGTTCAGGACGTTTTTCTTTCCTGCTGCGGCGATTCCCCTGCCTTCGATGTAGGAGACCCTTTCCCAGTTCCAGTGAGCTGAATTCATGATTTCGCGATGCCGTTCCGTGTGGCAACTGTTGCATGCCTCCGTGACTTCCTGGGGCGAAGCAAAAGTTTTCTGAAGTGCAGGAAGTTTACTGTGATCGACAGATGGAACAGGAGTGGTGGAATAATCCTGTTTAAGCCTTTCCAGTTTCAAGTTGTAATACTCCTCACCGGAATTGAACCATCTGATGAAGGTTAAAATGGCAATCACAAACAGGATAATGCCGATAATCGTCTTTTTCATTCCTTTGGATCCGATTAATATAATTAGGTGTAACAAGGTCTCCCGTCGCGATCAGGTAAACGGCTGATGTGTACCACAAAGCCTGAAACGGGAGTTTCACCTGCTAATTCCATTGGCTTTCCCTTTCAGCAGCTCCAGTCTTCCAGGCCGGAACGATCTCCTTCAGGAAGACAGCTTTTTCACTGCTGAATTTATCCATTTCGAGGCCGATGAATTCCTGGGCTTTGGCTTTGGTCGAGATGTCGGGGTAGGGGACTTCCCCGTTAAAACCCAGGGTAGCGAGCAGGCGGGTCAGTTGGATGCGGGTTTCCTGGACAATGGAAAGTCCGTCGGCTACAATACGTGCACATTCAACAGGGGCGTGAAAAGAACCGCCATGGGTGGCCGCCACATAATCCCATCGCCACTGTGCCCGTCTGATCCCCTGGAGGATCTCTTTCATTTGGCCTTCCGTGGCTCCCAGATCCCAAGCTTTTTTCGCTTCCACGTGCGAACGTACCAGCGCTTTCTCCAATTCGTGACGGGAAGCCAGCAGTTTATCCTGCCGGTCGTAAACATTTTGAACCAGGGTTTCGGCTTCCTCTCGGTGGCAGACCTGGCATGAAGCAGCAATGTTGTTCAACGGACTCTGCATTTTATGGTTGGTGAACTTCACCCCTCCTTCACTCTGATAAGGCATGTGGCAGTCGGCACACGCCACACCACGCTGGGCATGGATGCCATATTGGGCTGCTTCATAGTCGGGATGCTGGGCTTTCAGCATAGGCGCCTTGCTAAGGGAATGGGTCCAGTCGGTGAATTCAATGCCATCGTAATAAGCTTCCATTTCTTCGACCGTCATCCCGTTGTCCCATGGAAAAGTGAGATAATTGGCTCCCTCGGCAACTTTTTTGTTAAAGAAATATTCCACATGACACTGGGCACAGACCAGGCTGCGCATTTCCTGGTAGCCGACTTTGGTGATGTCCCGGCCTTGCCTTTCAAAGGCTTCGATAAGAGCAGGCCTCGAAATGTGCAGGTTGGCCGTTTGGGCATCGTGACAGTCGGCACACCCAATGGGATTGACTATTTCGGACCCCAGCCGTGCCCACGTGCCGGAGTAATACTGAGTGATTCCCTCTTCCTTCATCATCCGGGGAACATCGGGGCTCTTACAAGTCCAGCAGGTGGAAGGCTGAGGGCCTGCATCGGCAGTCATGGGCGCTCCTGTACGAAGGGTGTTGTAAATATCCTCCACTGCATAGAAATGGCCACGGCCTTGCTTGTAATCCCTCGAAAAGAGATATCCTGCCCAGAGGACAACCATTTCGGGTATCTCCTCCAGCATGTCGACGGTGGCATTCCCTCCGTGTTTGCTGCGGAAAGTGGTATCGGCAGTGCCATAATAAGACTGGAACTCCCGTGGATAATTCTCTCCCCATTTTTCATTGCGTACCTCTCCGTCACGGATTTTTATCCGCGGGGTATTCACAAACAAGGCTTCAGCCCTGCGTTCGATGATCGAGGAGGCCAGCAGACCAAGCAGGAAAACAATAGCGATGGTTACAAAAAAGAGGAGCCAGGCCAAAGCGGGCTTTTTCTGGGTGAGTTCGGTTATCGATTTCATATATTTCAGTTTATTAATATTCATTCGATTGTTTACGGAGCCACTCCGGAACCGGACTTTCGAGCAGGGGAACCCTGGCAAAGGGAACGCTGCTCAGGCTGTTGACTCTTCCATGGGGGACTTCCCGGTGACATTCTATGCAGCGACGCCCTTCCCTGACCCCCCGGTACATCCCTACGGAGGCTTCGAGTTTGGGATCTACCAGCAGTTCCTCATGACACCTGATACAGTTGTTCTGCACCACCCTGGCGCCGGGTTCCAGAATACGAATTACCTGCCGCTCCATTCGCAGGGTGAACAGGGTAGAGTGGCGCAATCCGTCGTTGGCTTTAAAATAATACTTACTGAAAACATTGTTGTGCGGCACATGGCAATCGTTGCAATGGGCATTTTCGCGATGAGAACTGTGGTTCCAGGTGGCATACTGGGGCGCCATGATATGGCAGTTGACACAAGCTTCCGGCCGGTCGGAAAGATAGAGATGGGCTTTCCCCAGATAAACTGAAAATAGCCCCAGCCCCGTAATTAAAGCTACCAGGATCAGCGCTGGGAATCGCCACGCGGGAGGTGGTAGGAATTTGCGAAACATAAGTGTCAATTTGTTTATGCGATCGCAATTTAATCTTTTCCTTCTAAAAAATAGAAAACATGTTATATAATATCATTTCCATTTCCGGATCTTAAATTTCCGGCAAAGCGCTGCAGTGCTTGCGGAATTTTGCATCGTCGTCGTGTTTTTAAGCATGCAATTTCTGCATACCTGGGTATTGTAATACTCTTTTGTACGAAGTGAACGAAGAATGCCGGGTCAACTGATTACCGACCATTCAAAATCGCTCTTTTTCCCCTGCAGCAACGACTGACGGAGCGGGCGATTTGAATCGCTTTCCAGACGCGGATCAGCGTCAAGGATATCGCGGGCTTCGCGACGGGCCATTTCAAGAAGGTCGGCATCTTTGGCCAGGTTGGCGATTCGAAGGTCGAAGCCGATCCCGCTTTGCCGGGTGCCTTCCAGGTCTCCCGGCCCCCTGAGCCGCATGTCCATTTCTGCTATTTCAAAACCGTCGTTGGTACGAACCATCACATCCAGTCTCTTTCGACTTTCGTGAGTGGTTTTAAAGGAGGACATCAGGATACACCACGATTGCTCTGCTCCCCGGCCTACACGACCCCGCAATTGATGAAGCTGTGAAAGCCCGAAACGCTCGGCACTCTCTATGAC
>CAZLDP010000392.1:0-3301 GCA_964558145.1 uncultured Prolixibacteraceae bacterium
GCTTTCCCTTCGGCCTTACCTGCGCCGAACGTGTAAACGTACTTTGTCATAAATGGTAATTTTGGTTATAATCGCAATAATTCTTCTGAAAAATAAGAAGGCTAAAATAATTCATTTTTTTAATAAATCATGCGGGTAAAGGGTGACAGATTTAGAAAACAAGCGTTCGGTTCCCCCAAAAGCCTGAAAACATGCTCTCTCCACACCTCCAAATTCCATATTCCCGATCTCATTGGCCCATCCCCAAAGGCTTAACATTCTTTAACTTTGATTATCAGCCCTTAACTAAAATGAAGATTAGTTTTGCAACGTTAACAAAAGTGTAATTTTTTCATAAAAAGGTTTGGTTAGGTTGAAAAAAGATGGACGCCACCATCTTTTTTCATTAATACCCCGTCTGTTACCATCCGGAAGGACGAACAGAATAATCACCGGCCCAAAAGGAAGATGGCCGGAATTTTATCCAGTTCAGGGAGATTCTGTCGCCATTCCGATATGGGCATGGTTTTGATCATTTCGGCAGGGGTTGTTAAACCGGCAGCCACACACAGCATGGTGGAAGGATGACAGACCCTTACCAGATCGCGCAGGAGGGCGTTGTTCCGGTAGGGAGTTTCAATGAAAATCTGGGTCTGATTTCCGGTTGTTCCTTCGCGCTCAACCTCCAGTATCCGGCGAACCCTTTCACCGCTTTTTACCGGAAGATACCCTACAAAGGCAAATTGCTGTCCGTTCAAGCCTGATGCCATCAGGGCTAACAAGAGGGAAGAAGGTCCTACAAGGGGGACCACCCTACAGTGATGCCTGTGGGCCAGGCGGACCATCTCCGCACCCGGATCTGCCACCCCGGGACATCCTGCTTCCGAAAGAAGTCCCATGTCAGTTCCCTCCAACAGGGGTTTCAGAAATCCGGCTTTTTCCTGATCGGACGTGTGCTGGTTCAGTTCAAAGAACCGAAAGGCGCTGATATCGGCATCAGGTATCAATTTTTTCAGAAACCTCCGTGCGTTTCTCACATCTTCCGCAATAAAACAGGAAAGCGACCCCACCTCTTCCGGTACAAGTGCAGGAAGAACCTGCTGCCAGGGTGTGTCACCCAGTAAATTCGGAATCAGGTATAAGACAGCCATGTTTCAATTTTTGGGTAAAAGTAAATATTTCCCATGATTTTGTAAATTTGCCCGACCTTGATATATCAAATGACTTCTGCAAATCAGATGATGCTGACCTTCTTAGGTACAGGAACCTCCCAAGGAGTTCCGCTGATCGGTTGCCAATGTCCCGTATGCACCTCGACTGACAAAAGGGACCGCCGGCTGAGAACCTCCGCACTTCTTACGGTCAACGGATCCAATTTTTTATTCGACGCAGGCCCCGATTTCAGGCAACAAATGCTTGACAATCGCATCGACAAATTGAGGGCTATCCTGCTTACCCATGAACATGTGGACCACATCTTCGGACTTGACGACATCAGGGCATTTAACTGGCTTCAGAAAAGGGCAACCGACATCTATGCGGAGCCCCGTGTTCAAGTTGCGATCAGGAGGATCTTCCATTACGTTTTCGCTACATCGAAATACCCCGGCATTCCGCAAATGGAACTTCATGATGTGACCGACATACCTTTCAGGATCGATAAAGTGGAATTTACCCCCATCCGCTGTTACCATCATCAACTTCCGGTGTTCGGGTTCAGAGTAGGAAATCTCACCTACCTGACCGATGTCAATTTAATACCCGGTCCCGAACTGGATAAAATCAGGGGAAGTGAAGTTCTGGTAGTCAACGCCCTTCGGCATGAAAAGCACATTTCTCACTTTTCTCTGCAGGAAGCGCTGGAACTGGCCTGTGAAATCAAACCTGCCAAAACCTTTCTGACCCATATCAGCCATTCTCTCGGATTGTACCGGGAGGTCATGGCAGGGTTGCCTGAAAATGTATTTCTGGCTTACGACGGTCTTTCGGTAGTCATTTGAACAGCAAAGCCAGTTTCAGGAAGCATCCACCCATTTGAGATGAAAACCAGGAAATAATGATCATTTTGCCAGATTAATAATATATTTGCCGACAAAATAAACATTTATAGCATGCAATTGTACATTCCGGAAAACTATCGCTCCGTGCTTGATGTGGCACAAACGGAACAGGCTATCAAACTGGTGAAAGATTTCTTCCAACAAAATCTGGCATCCGAGTTAAGGTTACGAAGGGTTACAGCTCCTCTGTTTGTGAAGAAGGGAACCGGAATTAATGACGACCTGAACGGATTCGAAAGGCCTGTCAGTTTTCCGATAAAAGAAATGGATGACCAGAAGGCAGAAATTGTGCAATCGCTGGCCAAGTGGAAAAGGATGGCTCTGGCCAACATGAAACTGTCCCCGGGATACGGGATTTATACCGACATGAACGCGATAAGGCCAGACGAGGAACTCACCAACATTCATTCGTTGTATGTGGACCAGTGGGACTGGGAAAGGGTCATCACCCCCGAGGAGAGAAATCTGGATTTTCTGAAGAAGATTGTCAGGAAGATTTATTCAGCGGTAGTGCGTACAGAGAACCAGGTACAAAACTATTATCCCGAGATCAAACCCCTGCTTCCTGAAGAAATTACTTTTTTTCATGCGGAAGAGCTTGCAGGGCTTTATCCGGAGCTGACGCCCAGGGAGAGGGAGACCCGGGTTGCCCGCGAGCACAAAGCCGTGTTTATCATTGGTATTGGCGGTGAAATGCCTAATGGTGAAGTCCATGACGGGCGCGCCCCTGATTACGACGACTGGAATACACCGACCACCGGAGGATTCAGGGGACTCAACGGCGACATCGTCATTTGGAATTCCATTCTTGAAAGAGCATTCGAAATTTCTTCGATGGGAATCAGGGTAGACCGGGAAGCCCTGCTTGAACAACTGCGCATCAGGAATATGCCGGAACGCAGCCAGCTATACTGGCACCAACTGTTACTGAACGGAAGGTTACCCCTTACCATTGGCGGGGGTATAGGCCAATCGAGGCTGTGCATGTTTTTCCTTCGAAAAGCCCATATTGGGGAAATTCAATCCAGCATCTGGCCAGAAGAGATGATCAGTCGTTGTGAAGAGAAAGGTATCCATCTGTTGTAGTTGCCACTGCACGGTGGCAGGATTAGCCCGACAGAAACAGCGCCTGCTTTGAAGCGATTTTCATTTTCGGCATCAACTGAAAACTATATTCATTATATTTGCGCCGCAAAAAGAGGATGCCTTGGTAGCTCAATTGGATAGAGCAACGGCCTTCTAAGCCGTAGGTTATGGGTTCG
>CAZLDP010000393.1:0-3296 GCA_964558145.1 uncultured Prolixibacteraceae bacterium
ACTTATCGGAGTGGACTCAAACTTGTTTCCAAAAAAACAACAGTTTAATTTGACGCCGGAACAAGAGTTCTGAATTTGAGCTTTTTGGCTGCATAAACAGTCATCCGGATCAATAGCCAGCCATGTTTGAACCGGCTGATCTGTGTCTCGCCATATTGCCGCTCTTTATACCTGACGTTTACCTCAACGATCTTCAGGTTCAGCTTGGCTGCGCCAAAAAGCAGATCAAAATCGCCGAAAGGATCAAAATCGCCAAAATAGCTTCTGTTTTTCCTGATGATTTCATAATCCTTTTTGAACAAAACCTTGGTGCCGCAAAGGGTGTCTTTCACCCGTTGTCCCAGCAAATAAGTAAAAAGTACGCCAAAGGTTTTGTTTGCAATCAGGTTAAGGAACCGCATGGCTTGTTTTTCCATCGGGTATACCAGCCGGCACCCATTGATAAATTCCCCTTTGTTGGTCCGGAGTGCTTCATAAAACTTGGGCATATCTTCCGGGGGGGTCGTCAGGTCAGCGTCCAGGATAAAGAGAATATCTCCCGTGGCTGCCTCAAACCCTTCCCTGACTGCATTTCCTTTTCCCTTTCCGGTTTGTTTGATCACTTTGATATTTCGCGAAGGATAAAGCTCCTGCACACGGAGCATCTCTTCATACGTTCCGTCGGATGAGTGGCCTTCCACAAAAATGAACTCCTGGGGGTGGCCGAAAACCGGCGTTTGAAGAATCGCGTTTTCAATGTTCCCTTTTTCATTCCTGGCCGGAACAATGACCGACACCCCACAGGTAATGTCCCGCTGTACATCCGGACGCGCTACAATGAAATTGGTCAGCGCCAGCAACCTGAAAAGTGGAAGGTTTACGATGTAGCGGTTTACGAACCATGACAACACTGGGATATTTTTAGGAATAAGAATTTTTTTCTCCGTGCGGATGGTCTCAAATCCGGTCAGGGAAAGAATAGCCATGATATCTTTTGTGGAAAGCCAGTTCTGAAGAGGTTGCCTCTGCTTGATCCCGATACTTTCCCCCAGTTGGATCAAAGGTTCCCACAAATAATTATAGTTGGAAATAATGACCCGCGTCCTTTCATGACAGGTCGTCCGGAGTTTCTCAAATACAGCCTGCACATCCCACAACGAACCAACAAGATCGGAAAGGATCACATAATCAAAAGTTTCGGTGAGGTTAAGGTTTTCGGCGTCCAGTACCCGGAAATTCAGTTCAGGATGTCGTTCCCGTGCTATTTCAATGATCCCGGGAGAGAAATCGATTCCCAACCCGAAGGCAGGCCGGACCGACGCCAGGAGATCACCCATCCCGCATCCCAACTCCAACACCCTGGAGTGGGGAGGAATAAAAAAAGAATAGCATTCTTCCAGCAAACGGTGGTAATACCGGTTTCTCCTTCTCCAATTGGGAACCTTTAAAGCAGCATGTTCAAAATAGGCTTGCAGTTTCTCTCTGTTCATCCGCACCGGTATTAACTGCCGGCAAAGATAACCAAAATTACCCAAAAGCCTGTAGCTCTAACATGCCGGGAGAAAATTACGTTTACGCCTCCTGCCAGAACCATCAGAATGACAGCGGCCGGAATTAGACGATCAACCTGGAATTGATTATTTATGAGAGATTTACGTGATTTCATATCAAATAGCAAACCTCTGTTTTTGCTGTTTATCCTGCTCCTTTATCTTTGTAAAGGGCTTTACTCCCGGATGATATTGGAGGATCCTATTGTTGTTTTGACATCTCTGCACTTTTTTCACTTAGTCAAACCGGCTTCCAAGTTGAAGAACCTCCCGTTGCAGAACAGGGCATGATCCTTCTGCTGCCATACATCCAACCCCCTTTCCCGAACAAGCAGTTCGTCAATGACATAGGATGATTCAGGCAAAATCTTGTTTCGCACGGAAACAACCAGGGAGATGGTTCCCCCGATGGTTTCCAATTCAAATTCAATAAGTGCCCAATCACCCCGGAATGCCTTTATATGACGGAAAAATTCGGTCCGGAGAATGGCGGAATCCCCTTCCATGTTTTTCTGCACCACTTCCAGGTTCGCCCGCATGTAAGCATCTTTTCTGTACGAGTTAACCCAAAAGCTGACCCACATTTTTTCTCCACGGGAAATCTCTCTCAAGGTATCCTGAAAGACAATTTTCCATTCGCCCGCAGGAAATGCAAAGGCCCCGGCACCTCTCACCACTTCCGGGGATGGGAAACGGTCGAACGATTCGTAGCGGTAAAATGCCGTCGAATCGGATATCAAAAAATCACCGTGCGGGAAAAGCCTACTTCCGGCAAATTTCTCACGGATATAGCGACCCCAGTTTTCGAAATGCCCCCTGATTTGATCCACGGGCAGCCTGTAAAGGGTGAATTTCTCAGTTTCCAGCACCGAATCAGCTCCGTTCAACAGCCATTTTTCAGGCTCAGTGGGTTCATAGCCATTCATCAGCAACACAAGAAAAGGTTTATCACTTTTCAGGTAGTCAGGCATTCTCAGCTCCTCCTGCGGTTCAGTAAACAGGGCATAACTGACATAGGTCTGAGCGCGCGAGGTCCTGCTTAATTCAACCCCTGTCAGAGGCAAACCGGTCTTTAACGAGACCATCATGGCTGTCTCCTTTACGCCATGTCCTCCGTTGATCCATATATTCTCAGATCCCACATGGAAATAGGGCAAAGGGATGACAGCCTGGAAAGCGGCGGCATCCAGATCTTTTACCCAGCGGTTGGCTTCGGTCAGGTTTTCGCGATCTTCGAGGAGAGGATTCCGGTTTTTCACCATTCCCGCCACTCCCCTGATATTGAAAACACCCTCTGTCAGAAGTAAAGCAACAGAAAACAAAGCAATCGCCTTCCACAGCCTGTTTGACGGTTTTACAAATGCCTTTTTGAAAATGAACAAAAAAACCACGATATTGATAAAGTAATAAAACAGCCAGGCAAAGCGGGCGAGCACCCTGAGCTGTCGCAAAACCGGGAACATCTCCGGAATGATTTTCAGGCCGAAGACGAAGGGAATCCCAAAAGCAAAGAGCAAAGCGCCGGCTGAAATCCAGAAAAGAATCCCTACCGGTTTGGACTCCGGCAGGAGGCAGGAAAAATCGTTTCTGAATATTTTGCGCAAACACAGAAACAATCCCGCCCAGAAACCGGCCATGGCCACCGATCCGATGTAAGCATACGATTCCCAGGAGATATGGTTAAACACAGTAAAAATTTGGGGAACGAAATTCCAGGGAGGGCTTGAAGGGAGAAAAATCGCGACCGGATGGGCGACACTGCTTTGA
>CAZLDP010000394.1:0-3294 GCA_964558145.1 uncultured Prolixibacteraceae bacterium
CAGATAGCAGGACGCGCATCAACCGTGTTCCCCTGATCCATAAAAATTCGCGCCACTTCCAAATCTGCTTGATCGTCGTGCCTGTGACTGATAAACAGCACATCGCACTGATCCGTAATCTACTGAATGATTCTGTCAGAAAGAGAAAATGCTTCGGAACTCGAAGAAAGACCTCTTGTAACATCGAATGCAACAGTCAGCGATTGGGTACGGATAATAAAACCCATGTTGTATAATTTCCAGATCATTGCTCCCCTGGAAACTTTTGTATTTTGAATCTGATGAAGCGCAGCCAGAGCCCGCTGATGGTGAAAACTCTGAACCGACGGACGATTTGGAGCTTCCACATCGTGAAAGACAGCATCGAGCATCAGCATGGCCATTGTACGTTCTAAAGGTTCAGGCAATGTGGGAGGATAATTGGATAAGGCTGCCTTTGTTACATTTAACATTTGCAATGTTTGCCATTCGATGTATTCTTCCGGTCTATCAAAAAAATTTGCCGGAGCTGCAAGCAATTCAGACATAACATCACGTACTGCGGTTCCCGTTTTTGGGGTGCAACTCATGTTCAGTACACCTGAAAACCCGGCAAACAAAATCAAAACAACAAGAACTCTTTTCATTGAAACTTCATTTAGTGGGCATTCCCTTATCCAAATCCTTTACATAATTATCAGCAACAACAGCAAATTTAATAATTTTCAGCCGCTTAACCAGGGTAATTTGAATAATACATACACCTGCGGAGTCGGGTTCGAACAGATAAACGGGTGCAGACGATCATCGCGCCGGTACTCTTTCACCAGGCTGTTTATTCCGGATAGAAGAAGCTTTCAGGATAAAATCAACAATAGGTTGCGGGTTGCGCAAGCTGTGGGGATGATGCCCGATCCCGGGTTTATGAATGACCTGGATAGTTCCACCCGAAGCGGTAATTTTCTTTTCAAACGGATTGGTATTTTCATCGGGAGGGACATCCACATCTGCATCTCCGACTACATGCAACAGGGGTATTCCGGTTTTCGCAATTTGCGCAGCCTTATCCATCGGATTTCCCTTAAACGCCAGGGCTTCATTGTCGGACTTTAAGCCGAAAGATTTTTTAAAGATCTCCCAGTTTTCCTGATTTCCGCTGCCTTTTCCCTTTCCTCCCGGCCAGCTTTTCATATCCAGCACAGGGGCATCGGCATACACGGCAGCCACCCGCATCGGATATCTGACAAGCCAACGGTAAATATAGACTCCTCCCCTGCTCATTCCCTCCATTACCGCCTTTACAGCCAACCCGTAGCGGGTCAACATTTTGTAAAAACCGTTCCAGATCGACAAAGCCTCGTCATTCCCGAATAATTCGGCCACATCGCACCATACCACATGGTATCCTCTTTCCAATAGCGCAATGTCGGTTTGCGGTTCATGGTCCCAAAAACGGGCGCGCCAAATCCAGGGATGTCCTTTGGCTGTCTTTTTAGGAACCACCACTCTGGCACTGCGGTTCCTGAACTTAAAACTGAAGCCCTGGTATCCGTGAAAATTAAACACCTCTGCATCCCCCAGCAAGGACCGGGACAGGTCAAATGCAGGATCGCTTTTCATCTTCACCACTTCGGCCAGCCGCTCAGCCATTACTTTCGCCCCGCTGGAGTTGGGATGCACTTTGTCTGGAAACAATTCCGGAGACTCGATAAAGAGGTTATACATATTGATAACTTCACATCCTGTTTCAAAGGCAACCTGCCGCACAAAAGGGACGATCTCATCCCGGATGATCGCCGCAGAAATCCCCTCCTCTCCAACTGTAAAAGCAGGCAGGGGCGTTAAAAGCACAATCCGGGGGGAAGCAGGCAACGACCTGAAAGAAAATACCAGATCCTTGTAATCCTGAACAAATTCACCAAGGTACTCACGGTTGACAGGCTTGGTGTCGTTGGCTCCCAATCCGATGAAAACCAGATCGGGATTAAACTGTAAAGCCTGCTGGTATTGGTCGGTATTCCGGTAGGGAATATCTCCTTTACTTAACAGGGTAGCCCCATTCCTCCCAAAGTTGACCACTTCGTACCCGTTGCCTAAAAGGGATGCCATTTGCGCCGGATAGCAATATTTCTCGCGCTCCTCAATGGTAGCGCCAAAGGTGATGCTGTTACCAATACACGCAATTCTGATTTTCTGTTGAGGAAAGGCAACAAGGGAGATGGTTACCCCCAAAATAGCAAATAACCCAGTCCTCAGAACGGGAATTTTAAATCTAATCATAATCTTTTTTTCAAATTCAATCAATTTGCGACACTCTGAAAAGGCGACGCAGGAAGTCCTTCCGCGTTAAACAGGATCACATCAGGTATATTCTCCCGGCCAAAACGCAGTGAAACAGGTTTCAGAGCCTGGGGAAAGGTCACCACCAAGCAGTTTTTAACGTCAGACCGGCTTTAATAACGACAAAGGCAATTCAGGCATTGCACCGTGTTGGGTGCAAACATAGGCTGCCACTTCCACAGCCAGTTTGTGGGCTTCCCGGATCTCTTTCTGCATCAGCCAGCCGGCCACAAAAGCCGCCGTAAAAGCGTCACCCGCTCCCACCGTATCCGCCACCTCTACCTGGGGTGTTTCCAAAAAGGACACGCCTTCCGTGGAAATAATGGCGCTGCCTTTACTCCCTTTGGTGAGAATGACGATTTTCAGCTTATACTGCTCCATCAATCGTTTACAAACCGTCACCTCATCCACCCCACCCCATCCATACAGTTTTGACAGCAAAACAACCTCCTCATCGTTGGTTTTCAACACATTGGATGCCATCAGAGCGTCATGGATCACACTTTCCGAATAATAGTGCTGCCGCAGATTAATGTCAAATATCTTGAGGCTGTCAACGGGCATCGATACAAGATAACGCAGGATGCTCTTCCGCGAATGGACATGACGTTGGGCAAGGGATCCAAAGCAGACTGCATCAGTTTTTCCGGCAAGTTCTCCGGTCGCCTCGGAAAACGGGATATGGTCCCAGGCTACATTTTCGCAAATCTCATATTGTGGCACACCCGTACCATCGAGGGTTACCTGTACCGTTCCTGTGGGGTAATCCACGGTTTCAATCAGGTATTTCAGTTTCTTGGCTTCAAGTTGCGCCAGAATTTCTTTCCCTGAAGCGTCATCCCCCACAGCGCTCACGGCATATCCATTCAGCCCGAACTGCGATATATGGTAGGCAAAATTAGCCGGCGCCCCACCCAACACTTTTCTTTCGGGGAAGACATCCCACAGAATTTCACCGATTCCGGCAATAATTGG
>CAZLDP010000395.1:0-3269 GCA_964558145.1 uncultured Prolixibacteraceae bacterium
TTTTCCATGTCGCCACGGGCGCAGTAGAAGTCCTCGTAGAGCTCGCGGGCCGACGATGAGCTGATCGCCCTGATGAAAAAAGGGGCGGGAAAATACGAAGTTGAAAACATGCAGAATTACAACCTGGGAGGCACCCTGGGACCAAAAAAATAAACATAATTTATAAACTAATCGATATGAAGTGGAAAAATTTACTACTCATTGCTATTCTGTCAGTAATTTCATTTGCAGGCTCCGGGGCTGAAAAGCCGGTTTACACCGGAGATTTGCGATGCGAATACAAAAAAGATCCGATGGGCATCGATGAAACCCATCCCCGGTTGTCGTGGAAGATTTTTTCAACCACTAAAGAGCAATACCAAACTGCCTACCAGATTTTGGTAGCTACAACTCCTTCGAAACTCACCCCCTCGGGAGCCGATCTCTGGAACAGCCAGAAGGTGGATTCCGACCAGAGTACGTTGGTTCCGTATTCCGGCAAACCGCTGGTTTCGAAGCAGAAGTGTTACTGGAGTGTCAGAATATGGGACAAGTCGGGAAAAGCTACCGGTTGGTCACAGCCTGCCACATTTGAAACCGGGTTGCTTCAGCCGGAAGAGTGGAAAGCCGACTGGATTAAAAGTCTCATCACTTTTAAGGAGCACAGTCATCCGGCGCCCCTTTTCCGCAAAGAATTTGAGGTAAACGGAAAGGTAAAATCAGCAAGATTGTATTGCACCAGTCGGGGTTTGTATGAATTTTTTCTGAATGGCCAGCGGGTTGGAGACCAGCTCTTTACCCCCGGTTGGACCAGTTTTGAAAAACGGCTTCAATATCAGACTTACGACATTACCCCCCTGATTAAAAAAGGGGTCAATGCGGCAGGGATCATGCTGGGAAACGGGTGGTACCGCGCCTTCCGGCCCAATTCCATCGAGATGAAAACGGGGAATGAACTGGAAGTACTGGCCCAACTCGAGATCGAATACACCAACGGCACCCGGCAGTTGGTCCTCAGCGATGGCAGTTGGAAATCTTCGACCGGCCCCATTGTACTATCCGAAATCTATAACGGTGAAATTTATGACGCGCGGTTGGAAAAGCCGGGTTGGTGCACTCCTTGTTTTAATGACCAGGATTGGAGCGGGGTAGCTGTCACAAAAACCACGAAGAACAATCTGGTTAGCCCTTACTCGGAGCCAGTCCGCAGGATTGAAGAGCTCAAACCGGTCAAGGTGCTGGTTACCCCTGCCGGAGAGACAGTCCTTGACATGGGACAGAACATGGTGGGATGGTGCAAGCTGAAGGTGGAGTGCTCCGCAGGCACGGTGATTACCTTGCGGCATGCCGAAGTTCTTGATATGAAAGGCAATTTCTACACCGAAAACCTGCGGCGTGCAAAGCAGGAGATTGTTTACACCTGCAAGGGCGGAGGTGTGGAAGTTTATGAGCCCCATTTCTCGTTTCAGGGATTCAGGTATGTGGCAGTATCGGGATACCCGAAAGAGGTGACTACCGATCTGCTAACCGGAATTGTGGTACACAGCGACCTGGAACCAACGGGAAGCTTCTCATGCAACGATCCGTTGATCAATCAGCTTCAGCACAACATCATCTGGGGTCAGAAAGGCAATTTTGTGGATGTGCCCACCGACTGTCCGCAGCGTGACGAAAGGTTGGGCTGGACCGGCGACGCCCAGGTTTTCGCACCCACCTCCTGTTACAACATGCAGAGCGCGACTTTCTGGACCAAATGGCTTCGTGACCTGGCTGCCGACCAGCATGAGGACGGCGCGATTCCTCATGTGATCCCCAACGTGTTAGGCAGGGGCGGCTCTACCGGATGGGCCGACGCCGCAGTAATTGTCCCCTGGGTTGTTTATCAGTATTATGGGGACACCCGGGTTCTGGAAGACCAATACGTCAGCATGAAGCGGTGGGTGGAATTCATGCGTGCCCAGGCAGGTGATTCCTTCCTGTTCAAACCCAAGGACCGGCAATTTGGCGACTGGCTGGCTTTTGCCACAACCCGGTCGGATTACCCTGGCGCAACCACCGATAAAAATTTTCTTTCGCAAACTTATTTTTACCATTCTGTTCACCTGCTGAAACAGATTGCCTCCATTTTGGGAAAGAGCGGTGATGCGGCGGAATACGATTCCCTACGGAAAAAAATCGCCGAAGCCTTTAACCGTGAATTTGTGACCCCCAACGGAAGGCTTTCTTCCGACACCCAAACAGCCTATGTGAGGGCCCTGTCGTTCGGACTGTTGCCCCCGGTGCTTGAGAAAATAGCTGCTGCACGGCTTGCTGCTGATGTGAATCAATTCGGACATATCACCACCGGATTCCTCGGCACAGCCGACATTTGTCATGTCCTAACCCAATACGGATATCTCGACGAAGCCTATAAACTGCTTTTCCGCAAAGAATACCCCTCATGGCTTTACCCGGTTACCAAAGGCGCTACCACCATCTGGGAACGCTGGGACGGGATCAAGGCCGACGGATCGTTTCAGAG
The DNA here is from genome assembly GCA_964558145.1 of uncultured Prolixibacteraceae bacterium. Taxonomy (GTDB): domain Bacteria; phylum Bacteroidota; class Bacteroidia; order Bacteroidales; family Prolixibacteraceae; genus UBA1413. Next base: position 2,501 of record CAZLDP010000395.1, read on the forward strand.
TGCAGGGATGAATTCGTTTAATCATTATGCCTATGGCGCTGTAGGCGACTGGCTTTACAAAGCCGTGGCTGGTATCAATTCAGCCCCGGGTTCCCCCGGCTACAAAAAAATCGTAATCAAGCCCCATCCGGGAGGGAAAATGAATGATGTAAAGGCAAGCCACGAATCGCCCTACGGGACCATTGTATCGGAATGGAACATCCAGGACAACTCCCTGACACTTTCCGTGGAAATACCTGCCAATACTACCGCTGAAGTCTTCATGCCATCCACCGGTAAGGAATTGGAAATTAACGGCCTTGCGGCAGGAAATCCGGAGAAGGTCCAACAGGAGGGACTGAAGTACCACTATCTGAAACAAACCATCGGATCGGGAAGGTACGTTTTCAAATCGCCATTCAATCCCGGGGATTAACCCTGTAAAGGGATGATAACCGGTACGGGGCAGCGGAATCCGGCGGCTCCCTGCCCCGTGCTTTTTAAATCACAAATACCACCACAGAAAAAGTATACGTAACCTTTTGGAAACTAAAAAGATGGGAAAATCAGCTTATTTTCATTTTGCCTTCACGCTCCTACTCATTCTGACTGCGGGCTGTCAACCAGGGAGCAAGGAATCCACACCTGTGGTCGGGGACCTGCGGGTCGAGTACATGACCAATCCTTTGGGAGTTGACCTCAGCCGGCCTCGCTTCTCCTGGAAAATAATATCGCAGGAGCGCGGCGTGGCGCAGGGTTCCTGGAGGATCATTGTGGGAAAGAGCCTCAG
>CAZLDP010000396.1:0-3266 GCA_964558145.1 uncultured Prolixibacteraceae bacterium
GTTTTTGAATATATCCCACCGCCCTCATTCCTCCATCCGGTGATCCTGATTGACCCTGTGAAAAGAGGCCTGGCTCCGCTGCCATATGCTCCTATCGTTATAGGCCTGTCAATTGTGCCTGATTTAGTTATATTTAATGAGCCAAAGAATACATCACCTCTCTTAAAAAGCAACCTGTCGCCAGGTTGTAATACAGACATGGATGCATTTACTTTATCCAGGCTCTTCCATGCAGAAGACTCCGACATCCCGTCTTCAGAGTCATTGCCTCCTGAAGAACTGATGTAATAGTTTGTTGCAGAGACATTGAGCCACAGGAACCAGAATGGAATCACTATAAGTAACCTCACATATATCATTTTGACGAATGCCGTAAAAATTTTGACGAATATAGCTATTTTTACGATAAACGATCAAAAATGTTACACATGTTGAAAACTTTCCGATAACTGTAATTTTTCCAAACGGTTTGACAAAGGTTAACTATCTGGTCACTAAAAGCTCTCCGGTCAATGAAGTGGACTTGCCATTATTCTCAATAACATCTATTATTCTGTTGGCAAGCAGTTTGACTGCCCATCCGGAAAACTTCGGATTGGGATGAGAGTCTGTCGGTGAGTAGGCAAATTCATCCTTGAGATATTTGTCCCCTGCGGTTTGTAAGTTATACAAATCCCAGATGAAGATATTATCGTCCGGTTCGTCCCACTCATTTATAACCCAATTAACAAATTCTTCGGTACGTTCTGCTTCCTCTTCCGTGATCTTTGCCTTCACCTGTGCAGCGGCAGTAAACAACAGGAACTTATTATCAGGATATTCGTGCAATTTCTCCTTCAGTGCCATGTATTGCAACTGGTAGTTTGGAAGTGTTTTCACCTCCGAATTAATATCGGCCGAGTCTGTAGCCTCCATAATATTGCTTACGGGATAACAATGCTTAAATATGATCATATCATAATCCCGGGTCAGTTTATTCAAAGTCGGTTCCTCCATATAGAAGTCTTCCTGTCCATTCTTTACCCATATATTATAATAATCAAATGGATAATTTTTCCATCCGTAAGGAGTCTTCATGGGAAACTGAAGATCTTTTATGACATAATTTTTTGCATTCTTCCTGTTGTGCTTTTTAATAATAAAAGGTAATGGAGCCTGTTTGTAAAACCTATATGCAAAAGTTGGGCTGATCTTGCGGATTACCCTGGAAGTAAAAGATGGCGTTCCATTCCAGATAGCTTCTCCTGTGCTATGGTGAAGAAAAACAATCCTTTCCCCATCCTTCTCTTTTTCATCTGTACATGCTGCTGTCATAAGAATTAGTATTAAGACAATATATGTTTTCACTCTGCTCATGGATTTCTTTTTTGTCGGTTTCGCTAGAATATTTGATTGTCAGATATTTTTTAAATTATTATTTATTACTATTCCAATTCCTTCTTATTATCGTCCTGCACGGATTGCCAATTGCAACAGAGTTTTCGGGTATATTATTAATGACAACACTGTTTGCTCCTATGACGCTGTTTTTTCCGATAGTCACTCCTTTAAGCACCAGACAGTTATAACCGATGAAAACGTTGTCCTCGATAGTTACAGGACTGGTTGGCATGACATCATTGTTTAGTCTGATTGCCGGATCTGAATGATGAAAATCGGTATCGAATATTGTTGTAAGAGCTCCGATCTTGACATTATTACCAATCGTTACTTTTGAAGCACTACCGATTGACACTGCTGTCATGCCAACATTATCTCCCAAAATTATCCTAGCCTCACCATTAAGAGTAACCAGTGTGCATGGACGGTGTATTGCAAAAAAATCTGCATGTTTTGCGGAAATCAAAGAACAATTGTTCCCTATTATGATTTTGGATTCAGGAAATCTTCGTATCCGGGGGAAGCCGAGGAATTTCACATGGGAGCCCATAGTCAGACCCCTGATCCTGCAGCAGATCTTGATAAGACCATTCATTGACATAAGCAGCCTTATTCTCAGGAAGAACAGCTTCCAAAAGTAAGTTCCGATAATATCTGTTTTCGGCATGAATCTTTATCTATCTAAACACCAGTAATTATTAAATGTTCTCAGCATGACACCAACAATAAACCCGGGCACATAATGTAACTTAAATCCCAAAGCATGTAAAATAATACCGGTTATATGTCATATTGTCTTCCCCTGTAGACATAGTGCACAAACCGGTCATAGATTAGGAACAAAACAACAACCGCGGTAAAGGCTCCAGGTATCGGAATAACATCCCTATTTAACAGGATACAGATAATAAGCAGTGCCAAATTAATGGTTAAACCCAAAAAAAGTGTATGAATATGAGAGTACCCGCTTCGTATTAAGATTTGGTACAGGTGTTTGTTGTGTGCCGTAGTCAGTTTTTCTCTTTTTATTGCCCGTCTTAATATTGTAAGAGTTGCATCAAACCAGAACAATGATGTCAGAATTAAGAAATAGTAAATCTCGATTGTGGTTTGATTATGGAAATAAATCCCGATTACTATTAAGATAAATCCCAGAGTAGTGCTGCCGACATCTCCCATGAATACCTTTGCTTTGGGCCAGTTCCAGAATAGAAATCCAACTATGGCACAGGCCAACAGGATTGTCACCTCTGTTTTAGTAAAAATATAGAATGCCAGTGCGACAAAAATTGCTTCCATGGAGGCATATCCATCCGCACCATCCATGAAATTATAAAGGTTAATAAACCAGACCATTCCAAAAACCGTAAGTGCGAACCACAACACTGAAGAGTTGCCCCCTTCGGACAGGTTCAATCCTCCCAGAATAATAAGTGCGCCGGTTGCGAATAAAATCTGCGACAACAAGCGTAAGAGTGGAGATAATGATTTCAGGTCGTCTATAAACCCGATGGCAGCTATTCCCAGGCCCGGGAGCAGTGCAAAAAACAGTTTACTTTCAATCAGGCCCTCATAGAATAATATAAAGAGCATTAAATAAAATGAAACAATGATTGCAGCTCCTCCTCCACGTGGTGTTGGAATTGCATGGGAACTTCGCTCATTTGGCCTGTCTAAAATGGATCTTCGGCGTGCCCATGAAAGGTATAAACAGGTCAGTCCACATGACACTATAATTGACGTTATGGAAATAAAAACCAAGAAACGCATCTATTGGGCAAGTGTGTTAATCAGTTGCCGATCTGCATGAACCAACAGTTACAGTTTGATTATTCCGGTGCTGGCCCAGTCAATTTGTGATACGGCATCACCAACAGTAATAAAAG
>CAZLDP010000397.1:0-3253 GCA_964558145.1 uncultured Prolixibacteraceae bacterium
GCCCAGGATGAATTTAAGGAGATAAAATTCCATTTCACTTCAGAATTCTGAAAATTTACTACATTTGTCACTAACATTTTAGTTATCAAATAAAAAAGTCATCTATTTTCCGTTGCAAATCCAGCATTTGCGGAACAAGAATGTCATAGAAACAGCATTGGATCATTAACAAAAAACATTTACTCAAATGAGATACAAAGGAAGAAGACAAAGTACCAACGTGGAAGATCTGCGGGGGAGCGGCAGAAGCCGGTCCATCGGACTGAAAGGCGGTATTTTCGGCACCTTGGCAATTGCCCTGGTGGTTTATCTCTTAGGCGGAAATCCGATGGATGTTCTGCAGATGCGACAAGGCGAAACGGAAATGGCTGGTGAAGAGGTCGTATTGAGTGAAAAAGAGAAGGAGATGACTGAATTTGTGTCAGTGGTTCTTGCCGATACGGAAGATGTTTGGGGAAAGATTTTCAAGGAATACGGGGCCACATACAGGCAACCCAAGCTGGTCCTTTTCAGGAGCGCGGTGAATTCTGCCTGTGGGTATGCCCAATCGGCCACCGGTCCCTTTTATTGTCCGGGTGACGAAAAAGTATACCTTGACTTAGACTACTTAGAAGCACTCCAACGGAAGCTGGGCGCCACGGGTGATTTCGCCGTTGCCTACATTATCGCCCACGAAGTAGGGCATCATGTTCAGCTTCTGATGGGGACCATGAATGAGGTCACACAAGCTCAGCGGCAGGCACGCAGCCGGAGTAAAGCCAATGAACTCACCGTCAGATTGGAGTTGCAAGCCGATTTCTTTGCCGGAGTATGGATCCACCACGCACAGAAAATGTTCAACATAATGGAACAGGGTGATCTGGAAGAAGCCCTCAATGCCGCTTCTGCTGTGGGCGACGACCGCATCCAGAAGCAGACCCAGGGTTATGTGGTTCCCGACTCCTTTACGCATGGCACCAGTGCTCAACGGAAAAGCTGGCTTGCCAAAGGGATCCAGACCGGCGACATTCGCCAGGGTGACACCTTTAATTCGACCATTTAATTTTCGAACCTTTCATTTTACCGGATGACAGAACTTCAGGCTTTTTACGACAGTGGCGCCTTTACCTATGTGATCCTGCCTTTCCTGATCTTCCTTGCCCGGATCTGCGACGTAACCATTGGCACCGTGCGGATTGTGATGGTCGCCAAAGGCCAGAAATTCTGGGCTCCGGTTTTGGGATTCTTCGAAGTTTTCATATGGATCATTACCATGAGCAAGGTGATGCAAAACCTTGACAACTGGCTTTGTTATGTAGGGTACGCGGGAGGATTTGCCACCGGAAACCTGGTCGGATTACTTCTGGAAGAAAAACTGGCCGTAGGCATTGTCAAAATCCAGGTCATCACCCGCAAGGATGCTTCTCAGCTTATCGAAGCCCTCAAAACATCAGGATATGGAATTACCCACCACCCTGCCATGGGAGGCACCGAGAATGTGAGCATCATTCACACCATCGTCAAACGGACTGAAATTCAAAAAATTGAAGAAATCATCCGCAATTATAATCCCAAAGCTTTCTATTCCGTAGAGGAGATAAAATTCGTAAGCCAGGGGATTTTCCCGGTAAATACAGGAAGCCGCCGCTGGCGCATCGGGAAGTAATCCAAGATTGAAGGTGAGGTCAAGGACCCTCCCAGCGGTCAAGCAGGTCAAGTTTAAGATTAAGATGAATGGTGAAATCATCCAATCATCCAATCAACAGTGCGTATATAGTCCCGTGACCACCTTTCCATAGAGGTCGTGGATTTCAGCCCCGGTAATACAGACCTCCGTGAATTCCCCCGGGAGCAGCTTTTTTTCCGAGGTTACAAAAACTTCGCCATCCACTTCCGGAGAATCAAAGCGGGTACGGCCCACATAATACGCTCCTTCTTCCCGGTCAATGAGCACGCGGAGTTTCATTCCCACCTTATCTCCGTTTAGTTCCTCTGACACCGATTCCTGGAGCTCCATAATCCGGGCTACCCGCTCCTGTTTCACCGCTTCCGGCACATCATCCTCCAGTCTTTCATAGGCATAGGTTCCTTCCTCATGAGAATAGGGAAACACGCCAAGTCGTTCGAAGCGCTGTTCCCTAACGAATTTCAGCAATTCTTCAAAATCCTGTTCCGTTTCCCCGGGATACCCCACCAGCAGGGTCGTCCGGATCACCGCTCCGGGAACTTCCTTTCTGATCCGCCTTAACAGTTCTTCGGTTTCCGCCCGGGTGGTGTGACGTTTCATAGCATGCAGCATCCGGTCGCTGATGTGTTGAAGGGGCAGATCAAAGTAACGCAGTACTTTGGGATTTTCGTGCATAAGCGGCAGTATGTCAAAGGGAAATTGCGACGGATAAAAGTAATGGAGCCTAATCCATTCGATTCCTTCCAGCGCGGCAATTCCACGCACCAGTTCCGCCAAACGGCTCTCTCCGTAAAGGTCGTGACCATAGAAAGAGAGGTCCTGGGCAATCAGCACCACCTCTTTCACCCCTTTGGAGGCCAGGTAACGGGTTTCAATCAGCAGGCTTTCCAGGGGCCGTGATACGTATCGCCCGGTCATCATCGGGATGGCACAAAATCCGCAAAAGCGGTCGCATCCTTCGGAGACTTTCAGGTAAGCATAATGCGATGGAGTGGTGATTTTTCGCTCGTAAATAGTTTCAGGGCATAAGGAAACTTTCAACACTTTGGCAATGGCTTTCAGGTCAAATTTGCCGAAGTAACGGTCTACTTCCGGAATCTCCTGTTCCAGTTCTGACTTATACCGTTCCGACAAACACCCCATCACGTATAGTTTTCCGATCTCTCCGCGGATTTTGGCATCGGCCCAGGAAAGAATCATGTCGATCGATTCCTGTTTGGCATCATGAATAAATCCGCAGGTATTGATAATCACCGCATCAAAACCCGTTTCATCCGAATCGTGGGCAATCTCCCATTTACCCCGTTCCAACTGATTGAGCAATACTTCAGAATCGACCAGGTTTTTGGAGCATCCCATGGTGATCACATTCACCCGCTTCATAAGCTGTTGTTATTTTGCGGTAAAAATAGCAAAGTCGCCCGACAAGAAAAACCATTCCTTTCCAGTTCAGTGTAAATCTGCCTCCAGAAACCGGAGGAATTCCCCCATTCGCAGAGAAAAGCGATCCGTTTGCCGGTAATGTTATTTTACCGTTCTGAAAGTTACCTACCTTTGGAAGACAAATTGCTTAACATAGCCATGAGA
>CAZLDP010000398.1:0-3249 GCA_964558145.1 uncultured Prolixibacteraceae bacterium
GCGTTACACAAATCAAAAATTAAAGAAGGAATTTGCAGTCCGTTTTATTGAAGACATGAATTCTATGAAACTGGCATTGCAAGAGGAAAATGCCCATGTATTATTCATAGGTCATTCAAATTATGGCCTTGGACCGGTTTTTGCGACAAAAAATGAGATAAACAGTGCATCTATTGAAGACATCTACTGGATTGATGACCCGAGAATTTTTAGTATCAGCTCCCCATGGGTTGCAACTTCTGTCAGATCAATTAGAACAAACCATTCTTTTCCAAATTGGTGGCCAGAATTTCAAGACGGCACTAGTGGGATCATGCCCTATGATTTTAACGATCCGAGCATAGATCCTCCGTACAATTACTACATTACCTATAGAATCCCTGGAGATCCGAACCTTTATAAAGTTGAGTCTACAAATCATGGGGCCATTGAAAGGTTTCCAGATTCTGGAAAGCCTGCATGGTATTCTCCAGACGGACGTCCCCCCAACCCTACAAACCCTGATGAAATTAAGTATTTCATAGTCAACCCTGCGCCGGTAGCTCCTTCAGTTAACATGGTTGGAGACTGGACATGGTCTCGGGAGGCAAGCGGATACTTCAAAGAAAATTATTTCTATCTGCCTGCTGGAACTGGTCAAAACAGGGTAGAGTGGATCTTTACGATCGATAGATCTGGTTACTATAATGTATTTGCCTGGTGGCCTGCTGCCTCGAATCACACAACCAGCGCTCGTTATTCCATAGGTGAAAACATTTTTGTGGTTGATCAAACTAAAAATGGTGGTAAGTGGAACCAAATTGGCCAGTTCTACTTGGAGCCTGGTAATTACTCGGTCGTTTTGTCAGATCTGGCGAGCTCAGGGCGAGTTGTTGCCGATGGAGTAAAGATAACAGCCTTAAATGGTACGATTAATAAGGAAATCGACAATATGATATATCCAGCAAGACATTACAGCGTTAAGACGATTGTGTTCCGCAAAGACTTGGAAGTAAACAAGGAAAACCTACGATATTCACAACTTTTTTACGATAGCTGTAATTCTGGGAACTATTTCCTGGATACTTTCAATCGTGGAGTTGTTTTCTTCACCGTAAACGATTCAATGCACTTGGGTTTTAACGCATATCTCAAGGCGTATCTGGAAGGGAAGAGCGGACATGAAATATGGACAATCTTGCAAAGCTACGAAGCTGTTTACGATTATTATGATTTTAACAAATTGCCTTCTGAACAATAAATATGATGAAAAATATCGGAGGAAAAAATGATTACTAAAAAAATTTCCTTGATTCTTTTATGTGGCCTTACATTATATTCTCTCATGACACGTGTTGAAGCTCGGGAAGCCATGGTCGATCCTACGAAGAATGCAAAAATACAACGACTAAGCAATCTTTCAACAGACGATGCGTTTAATAACCTCAAAGACGCAGATTTTTTTTATGATGATGAATTTATCAAAAAAGGGATTGGCCGGGCATTCAAAAATAGGAAGGAAAAAGCAGTACAATTTGCCATCGAACATATAAAAACAGGAAAAAAAACCAGGGACATAGAAGAAGCAAAAAATTTTCATATTGCAAAAAAAATATTGCAGATGTTTCCTGAGGAATCCCAGGGTTATTTAGCACATCTTTACAGCAGTAATGACCCAGGCATAAGAAGAAATGTTATTCATGCAGTGGCAGCAATGCCAAGTAACGATTTCACAAGATATGTTCTGATGAATGCCTTGGAAGATAAATCTGTTTGTGAAGAAAATTTTTCTGATTCAGTTGGGGAACCTTTACGTGTCTGTGATGTTGCTTATAATCTAATCGTTTTACATTATCAAGTTAAAGATGTTTTACGCACAATTGGCACAGTTCACAGAATTGAAGTGCGAGATTATCATATAGATTTGCTAAAAGGTATATTTTGACCCTGATGTCTAATATTTTGCAGTCAAAAAATATTATCAGGGCAGAGTCTTATTCATAAAGGCGGAAATTAATAAAATGGGTTATCGGGGTCGCTCAGAAAACAGAATTCCTTGACAACCACCAAATAATTACACGACCTGAATCCGTAAAAACAAGGGAAGTATCCCTGAAAATCTAAATTGGATGCATGTTGCTTAAGCTAATGAGTCCATACACATGTAGGCTTTTTTCACAACCATTGACAAAATTTTCCTTTTTATTTTATTATTTTGAACAGCATTTCACTAAGGTAGGCTCTATGAGCTAGGAGGGGTAACGCAAGGGGGAGTTTTGTCACTAAAATGCGTTTACGATTATTCAAAACATGCGGTGTTGTCAACTCTAAAGAGGATTGTTCTCACATTTATAATTCTTTTCTTCCCAGTACAAGTCTTCGCTACAGGGCACCAAATTACCCAATGGGCCGATAACAGAGCAGGCGCTGTTTCCATCACATTCGATGATGGTTTGAGTTCGCAATACAGTTTGGCCATACCCGCCTTGAATGAAAAAGGTTTTAAAGGCTCATTCTTTATAATAACCGACATTACCACTAACACCCGTTCAAACGGTTACGCATCTTGGGAACAATGGAGAGACGCTGCAAACCAAGGTCATGAAATTGGAAGTCATACACTATCCCATCCTCATCTACCACAACTTTCGCTGCCAGAAATGGAGGAAGAGATTGGAGAATCAAAGACTATAATCGACGATCAGATTACTACACAAGAATGCCTCACCTTTGTTTATCCGTTCGGAGATTACAATTCTAATGCCAAAGCATATACCAAAAAGTATTATATTGCAGCCAGAGGAGTCTGGTGTGGGTTCAATAAGGCACCCTATGATTTTTATGCCTTGAGAGGCTGCGGAGACAGTGATTCACTAGAACAGATGAAGTTATATACAGATGAAGCAGAGCAGCATGGGTATTGGTTAATAACCATACACCATAGCCTTGATGGAACAGGCTATGGTGTATGGACTATCGATACGTTCATCTCTTATCTTGAATACTTGCAAACCAAGGATCTTTGGGTAGATACGTTCGGCTCGGTGGCAAAATATATCAAGGAACGGGAATCTGCAACACTCTCTCTTGTTTCAAACTCTGAAAACCAGATCGTGTTGAGCCTTACGGACACCTTAGATGATTCCATCTTTGACCAGCCTCTGACCATCCGGAGCGAGGTGCCTTCCAATTGGACAAATATCCTTGTGCAGCAGGGTGGTGGTTCAATTATAGTCAAACCGGTCGTTGAAGGAACACAGACCGTGGTGT
>CAZLDP010000399.1:0-3237 GCA_964558145.1 uncultured Prolixibacteraceae bacterium
CAGCCGCAGTTCTATTTTTTGCAGGCTATTGGTGCTCTTCAGTCTGGGAAGTACGCTGAGTCCATTGCCGTTGTCGACGAAGGATTGAACTATCTGGCCGACAACCAGCTTTTACAGGGAGAGTTCATCTTTTTGAAAGGGGAGGCGAAGTATAAGCTGCACCTATTGAAAGAGGCTTTTGTCCTCTTCGATAAAGCCATTCAACTCGATCCGGAAAATTTTATAGCCATGAACAATTATGCCTATTATCTTTCGCTGGCGGAACAAGACCTGGAGAAAGCTGAGCGGATGAGCGGCCGTGTGATCGAGCGTTTTCCCGACAATGCCACCTACCTGGATACCTATGCCTGGGTACTTTTCAAAAAGAAAAACTACACCCTGGCCAAATTCTACATGGAAACCGCACTTTCCCATTCCACAGAGGAGAATCCCACCCTGATCGAACATTATGGCGATATCCTCATCATGCTGGGAAATGTGGAAGAGGCAGTGCATAACTGGAAGAAAGCAGCTTCCCTGGGATCTGAATCCAAAACCCTTCCACAAAAAATAGCTGAAAAGAAATATATTGAGGAAAAATAGATGATCTGTATCCGCCGTCGTTTTGGAGCCATTGCATTTTGCATGGTGTTGATTTCAAGTTTTTTGGTTTCTTGTAAAACTGCCGAGAAGGTTACTGGGGAAAGACTCCGGCCTATTACGCCGGTTAGGCTCTACCGGAATGCTTCGGATAATATGTTTGATTTCAGTCACTTCAACATCAAAAGAATCAATGTCCAGTTCGACAACAGCAAAACCAGAACCTCCTTCAGGGCTGCCATTCAGGCATGGAAAGATGAATCGGTGATATTTTCCATATCCAAACTCAACATTTTGGTTGCCCGGATTATGGCGACTCCCGACAGCGTGGTCTATGTCAACTATTTTGATAAATCATATTTTGCCGGTGATTATAGTTTGGTGAACGAACTGTTCAATTTCGATCTCGATTTCAATACCCTGCAGGCCATCATTTCCGCCAATATTTTCACACTTTTCGAAGATGAGAAGGAGATCCGCAGCTTTCAGACCGGCATCAGGGATGGGTTGTATACCCTGCAGTCGGAAACCGTACAGAAAATCAGCAAGCTTGAAGAAAAAGGGAAGATTCAGCGGGCTGAGCGGATTTTAAAGAGGCTGGAGGAGGATATTCACATTGTAGAGACCTTTTATTTTGATCCCACGTTATTCCTGACCCGTAAAGTGCTCATGGAAGACAACGAGTCGGCGCGTTATGCGGAGATCCGTTTTTCTGATTATGAGCGGGTGGGGGAGAAGTATTTTCCGGCTTTAGTGGAACTCGATTTTCGTTCCGGTGACGAGGTAATCTCGGTCAGTTCGAAGATGGGAGGGTTTTCAACAGAGTCCTGTGAATTTGTTCCCCTGCGAATCCCCGGTAATTATAAACGGGTTTTCTTAAATTAGGGGCATGAGGATTGGTACGGTCATATCAACTCTGCTGACGGGTTTACTGCTGATGACAGCCCCGTTTTCAGCATGTGGGCAGACCCTGGAGGAGTTACGCAAGAAGAAGGAGTCGGCTGCTGAAGAGATCCGGTACACCAACGAGTTGCTCGGAAAGGTAGATGAAAACCAGAAAGCGACGCTGACCCGGCTCAGATTGCTGAATAACCAGATCGAGAAGCGAAATCAACTGATAACGACCATGGCTACTGAAGTGTCGACGCTTCAAACCCTGATCAATGACAATGCCCTCGTGGTGGAGATGATGACGTCTGATCTGGAGAAAATACGGGCTGAATATGCACGGATGATCCAATATGCCTGGGAAACCAGGAATTTATACAACAAGGTACTTTTTTTCCTTTCTGCTGAAAATTTCAACCAGGCTTACCGGAGGTTTGTGTATGTGAGGCAATATACTGAATACCGGAGGAAACAAACCGAGACTATTTCATCGATTCAGTCCATCTTATCAAAAAAAATCAATGACCTTGCCAGCCAGCGCCAGTCTCAAGAATCGCTCCTGACCGAGCAGGTAGCCGAAACTCGTAAGCTGTCGGAGCAGAAGAAGAAGCAGAATTCCATTGCCCAAGATTTGCAAAAGCAGAAGTCGAATCTGAGGAGCAAGCTAGCGCAGCAGCAACGCATTGAGCAACAATTGGCACGGGAGATTGACCGGATTGTTGAGGAAGAAGCACGGAAAACCGCTAAATCAGGTAGCTCCGGAATGGTGATGACTCCCGAGCAGAAGCTGGCAGGGAGCGATTTTGAACAAAACCGCCGGCGGATTCCTTGGCCTGTGGAACGGGGATTGATTATTGAAAAGTTCGGGGTTCATCCCCACCCGGTACTGAATAATGTGACGGTGAATAACAACGGCGTGACCATTAGTACCGAACAGGGAAGCAAAGCCAGGGCGGTTTTTCAGGGGGAAGTGAGCCGGGTATTCGGCATCACAGGGGGCAACATGGCCGTGATTCTTCGACATGGACAGTACCTGACCGTCTATTCGAACCTGATCAATGTACTGGTTACTAAGGGGGAAAAGGTGACGATCAGGCAGAATCTGGGCACCGTCTACACCGACAGCAACGATGGCAATAAAACCCTTCTCAAGTTTCAGATCTGGAAGGAAAGTAAGAAGCTTAACCCCGAAGAGTGGCTGGTGAATTGAACCAGGCTTCCTTTACCCGGGAGTGAGGATATAGCAAACCGAAGTCGACAGGAAATTTCTCAGCACCGGAATTCGGGCAATTAACCGGCACTGACGAACAGGTTTTAAACCGAATTTGCCTTCATAGTTGGGATTAATCAGGAAGAATTGGCGTTTCAGCACCTTGTACGCCGATGCCCTGATATATTTTTCAAATCTTTCGGCCGAAAGCCCCGTTTCTTTCACTTCAAGGAGGTTTTCAACGGTAAGGGGATTCTCCCCCGCCAGGCGCAGCAGGGTACGGTACACAGGTACGGGTAAGAGATGAATATAGGGGAATGCTGCTATAATCCGGTTTTTGCAGACCTGCTGATGTCCTCCAAATGGATTCTGCCAGGGCGGAAACGCCAGAAAAAAAAGCGACTGGTTGTGCATAAACTGATGAACAAACCGCATGAATTTCTCCTGGTCGTGGATGTGCTCGATGACGTCGCGCATCAGGACTATATCAAATTTTTGTTCCGGAGAGGGAAGATTGTAAATGTCTTCGCAAATCAGCGCCAGATTATCCCGTCCGGGGT
>CAZLDP010000400.1:0-3233 GCA_964558145.1 uncultured Prolixibacteraceae bacterium
GGCTACCTGGCATGATTTACGGGCAATTCCCCCCTTCTCCTCATTCCGGCATGCCACATAAATCTTGCGGCCTTTAGAGTTTTTCTTGCGCAATTCAATGAGGTCTTTCGGACAGGCAATCACGCAAGCACCGCAGGCGGTACATTTCTCGTCGTTCACTTCAGGCAGACCTGTCACCGGGTTCATGTGAATGGCATCGAAATCACATACCACCCAGCAATCGGCGCAACCCACACAACCATACTGGCAACCGGTTTCCCCGCTGTAGAGGTTATGGATGATTGCACAACTCTTCACCCCGTCGTATTGGTTGATGCGTGGCCGGTATTCACATGTTCCGTTGCAACGGACCACTGCCACCCGGGGATCTTTTCTTACTGCCTCTAAACCCAGGATTTTGGCAACCCCCTCCATCCCCTCATTTCCACCTACAGGACAAAACAGCTGGGAGAGATCGTTTCCCTTGACACAGGCCTCGGCAAAAGCGCGGCACCCCGCATATCCACATCCCCCGCAGTTCGCCCCCGGAAGGGCGCTCTCCACAGTATCAATCCGCGGATCCTCATATACCCTGAACTTTTGAGCCACAAAAAATAAAATGACAGCGGACAAACCACCGATGGCAGCCAGAGTAACAACCGTATAAATTATGGAAGCATCCATATGGTGAATGATTAATTTTCTTCCAGGGAAAACCTGAACCTCTTGTTTAACTTGTGTCGAAACATATACAATACCCCATAATAAGGTATAAGCATCCCCAGGGCAACAAGACCACTTAAAGTCTCCTCCCCGGTCAGGGAAAGGGCAACTACAATCGTCGCCACTAAAACCAGAAAGGGCAACAGATAACCATAAAACACTGCCCTGATGCCGCTGGATTCTTTCAAAACCACCGTCACATGCTGCCCAATTTCATAGGATCGGTGATCGCGAATGACTTCAATCTCTTTTTCCCGGCTTTCAGATGCCAGGCATCCGCCGCGGGCATGACATGCAGAACAGGCCGACTGGCTGATAATGGTTACCATGAGGGTCGCGGCATTTACTGCTGACACAATACCACTATGCCTGATCACTTCCATCTTGCCATTTCTATCAAAGAGGCAAAACTACATATTTCAACCCATGAACAAAATGATGCAGCTCTTTTTTTTAAAATGACATTTACTTATTTTCAACAATCCCCCACAACAGGGAAAGAGTGAAAATGAATCAGCTTCCTGAGGTATTGCCAAGGAATTCAGCAAAGTATTGTACTAAAAAATCAATGGAAAACTTTTTGGCGATAATTTTTTTATCCCGGTCGAGCAGATAGACTGAAGGGGTGGTGCGTGTGTCGTATAGGATCTTGAACCTTGAAAGATGGTGTTCATCCCATACATTGATCCAGTCGGTCAACTGGTGCTCCGAGATAAAATCCATCCACTCCTTACGGTCATTCATCGTGTATCCGGCCACCACTTCCAAACCCTTGTCCCTGTAAGGAAGATAGACTTCGTTGTACAACCGGGGAATGAACTCTTTACAGTGAGAACAATTGGGTTCGAAGAAGACAACAATCAAATAGGGATTGTTGTGCTGGTATAACCGGAATGGCTGTCCATCAAGTGTTTCCATCCGTAAATCCTTTGCCGGATGTCCGATGAGGTTGTTTTCCAGAAACAGCACGTTTTCCCTGACTTTGGCTAAGGTGGTGGAATCGGCCCACACCGCTTTTCCCGACAGGTAATAATCCCTCGCAATATCTACAAACAGGGCGTCCATCCCCATCACCTTGCTGTTCAGCGAACTGTTGAGCAGGTAGGAGGTCACAAACCGGAAGGAGGAAGGATTCTGCTCCACATGATGAAGCAGGGCATAGGCTGCAGGTTTCACTGAATCATACATCTGCAGAAGCACTTTCTCAAAATAGGTATCCAGTTTCGATTTCGCCATGGGAGTGTAGAGTAACCGCTCATCCCTCAGGTCAAAATAATCGAAGTAATGGTTTTTCCGATAATTGTATTCATAGGTCCATTTCAAGGAGTCGTTTACCGCATATTCAGCCGGAATATCCTCCGGTTTCAGTTCTTCGTAGTAATTGGCCATCAGAAACCTGGAGAGGAAGGTACCGGGATAACGCGATGATTTTTCCTTCCAGTAACGGGTCACTTCCGCGGTGAGCTCCCTGATCTGCAGATCAATGGCCTTTTTCCCCTCCTCCGGCGCTTTTACCCTGGCTGAATCAAGCAGATTCAATCGCTGCTGCTGTTCCCTGAGCCATTTCATGTAATCGAGGAACTCCCTGCTTTCCTCTGACCCCGTAATTTTTAATCCATCCAGATTGAATGAAGGATTCACAATATCGAGAGTCTGATCTGATCCCAGGAGAAAGTCGAAATGGCGCTCCTGATCCAGAAAAATTTTGTACAATCCCTGTGGCAATCCGGCTGCCTTCTGAAAAACTCCGGATCCTTCCGAATCCGTATAAAGGGTATCATCCACAAAAATATTCCCGCCGTAATAATGGGTCAGAAGCACCTTCCGCTCAGGAGCAGAGGCAAGTCTGACACTGATCCTTAACCCCTCAGCACATACCGGTTCAGCCACATACCACCACAGAATTATCAATGAAAGAAAATATTTCATAGTCGGATTCGTAACAAGTAATTTCATGAACAGCAAAAATAACACCACAATCTGTATTTTTGTTGCCGCCGCAGCTTTGATGTGCAAGATTTGTTCCGAAATTGGGTTAATTTCAGCTCTTATTCAAACGTCGAGATTTACAAAAGCGAATGATTTCAGTATGTGTTCCGGTATATAATACGGATGTCAGGCCCCTGGCCTGGCAGCTCTCCGCTATGGCGGAGCGGGCTCCCTTTCCCGTGGAAATCCTGCTCTTTGATGATTTTTCCACCCTCTCATGGCATGAAATGAACCGGAAAGCCACCGCTTTTAAGAAAGTAATTTACCGTCGGATGGAAAAAAACCTGGGAAGGGCCGCCATCAGAAATTACCTGGCTAAAGCCGCCCGATTTCCCTGGCTTCTTTTTGTTGACGCCGATTCACTACCGGCATCCCTCCAAATGTTTGAGAAATATGCCTCAGCCCTAAAAAGTGGCCCGGTAATCTGCGGCGGGACTCTTTATGCTCCCACCCCACCGGATGATCCGCGCCTTTTATTGCGCTGGCGCTACGGCAGAAAAAGAGAACAACCTCAATGAAGCCGAGTACTCCGACGATATATA
>CAZLDP010000401.1:0-3229 GCA_964558145.1 uncultured Prolixibacteraceae bacterium
CTGGTAGTGATGTTCAGCACGTAATGACCCGGTTCCAGCTTCCGGAGGCCGGGAATAGCTGCCTTTCCGGGAGTTTCGAACTTCGCGGAGAGTACGGTTTCCCCCACCGGCCAGGTCGTCCGGTCTTCTTCGTTGCCGTAAATCTCTCCGGGGAACAGGTCGCGGTATGTTTTTTCGGTCAGGAGGTGGCGGTCGGGTTTACTCCACGGTTTCGGAAAGATAATTCTGGCGGGAGGGGTGATCCTACTCACGGTGACCTCGCCCGAAACTTTTTCGGGTTTCTTGTCGAGGTTGGTGGCGGTTACTTCTATGTCAGGGGCCTCGTCGCGGTTGACGGCTTCACCCAGGTTGGTCGTCAGTATCAGCGATTCATAGCCTGCGCTCACAGTCGACCGGGCATCATGGGTCTCTCCGCTGGCATCGGCCACGGTGACCTGCACGGTGTACGTGAACACCGGAGAGAGAGAGGGGGCGATTGCTTCGTCGGGGATGGCGGGAAAGCGGACTTCAAACTCCCCTCCGGGGCCGGTAATTCCTGTTCCCGAGGCGATTTCCATCGCGCGTGACATCGGGAAACGGTCGGTTCCCAACCACCAGGGACGGGGAAAACGGGCATTCCTGACCACCCGCCAGGTGACGGCGGCATCAGTAACCGGGCTCCCGGCATAGGCAGTGGCTTTTCCCTTGACCACCACCACACGGTGCAATTGGGGCGCCCCTTCCACAGGGTCGAAAACGACCTCAAACTTCGGCCTTTTGTACTCTTCCATTCTGAAAGTCTGGCTTCCGTGAAGACAAGAGATCGACATCACTCCGGTGAGGCCGCTTGCGGGAAGTATGAAGCTCCCGGTGAACGATCCGAATGAACTGGTCACCACCTTCTGCACCGCGATCTCCTGTCCGTTGACATCGCGCAGGGTGACCACCTCCTCAAAATTCTCCTTCAGGGTATGGTCATTCCCATGGAGGTCCACGACGATCCCTTTGTACCAGACCGTCTGACCGGGACGGTAGATCGCCCTGTCGGTGAAAAGGAAGGTGCGGGTCATCGCGGTATTTTCGTTCTCACGGTAGTAGCCGGCGAACCATGCGGGGGTGATGAACTTTTCCTTGTCAAGGGTCAGTTCCAGGAAATAGGAGAGATTTCGTTCCGTCTGGGGTGAAAGGGTGACCGATGCCTCTCCCCGGGCGTTGGTATACAGGGGGGCGGAAGACTCATCGATCTCCTTTTTCCGGGCAAGGTCGTAACGGCGGAACCAGGGCACGATCTTCACATTTTCAAGCGGTACACCGTTTTCCCTGTCTATCACCATGACATCGGAGTCCCCGTTTGCCTTCCGGCGTTCCACCAGAGAGAGGCGGCTGCTCCAAAGGGGCCACAGGGCCATGGACGCCTCCTTGTCAAAATGGGGGGTCGATGAAGCTGCTACAAGGTAGTAGCCGGGCTTCAGCGCGGGGATCTGCACCTCCGTCGTGTGGGTCCGGTAATCGCTGTCAACAGGGAGGGTGATTTCCCAATGGGTGAGCGCCGAACGGTCAAGCCACGTCTTCAACTGTTCCGCACGGTTGTTGATACGCAGCGTGATCGCTTCTTCGGGTTTCAGGGGGATAATCCGGAACCATACCTTCTCCAGGTTTTTGAACTGGAGCAAGGTGAGCGACGGTTTGCCGGGAACCACAGCCTTCGGGGCTGTCGACCGGAGGCTTGTCGCTTTCAGCTCGGCAGCCAGGATGGTGCAGTTGTGGGCGCCGTCGGTACCCGGGTAATCCCTGATGCACTTTTCTGCCCACTGGAGGGCTTCGCTGTACTTCCACCGGTATGCCTCTTCCTTGGCGGGTGAATATTTGTTTCCGGCCCAACGGAGTTGGTTGGCAAGCGCATAGAGGATATCGGCGGCCACGGGATGGTCTTCAAATTCGTGGAAGAGGGAGAGGAGGGCATCGGTGTATAGGCTGTCTTTCTGGGGGAGGTTGCTTTTTTGATATACCCAGGCCAGCCGGGCCAAGTCGGCATCTGCAAGGGCATCCCTGTTTCCGGAGTCACCTGCACGGAAGAGGAGCAGATCGCGGTAGATCCGGTATGCCTGCCCTTCGAACGATTCGTCCTTCTCTTCCAGCAGCGAAAGTTCCGTGAAAACAGCCCGCGGTCCAAAATAGTGCGGGTCGTTCAGGGTAAACGACCGGGAAGGCTGGATCATTCCCGGCTTTTCACCCGAAAAATAGGCGAGGGCCCTGAAAGCCAGGAAATCGTAGAGGGTAGGCCGGTATTTCCGGCTTTTCCCGTCGCCGGTGAGCATGGCCTGATATTGTGAAAGGGGGGTCTGCTTCAAGGTGTCGGCCTCCGAAAGGGAGAGCAGAAAAAGGCGGGTGGTGGTTTTTGCAAACCAGGCGGCATCGCGCGTGGTGAGGTCGCCAGGAGAGTTGCCGGTCAGGGGTGTCCGCCCATTGATTTTCCAACTGTTCATTTGGTAATAGCGGGAATTCAGACCGGCTTGAATCGACCAGAGTACCTGCCTGACTGGAACGGGGCTGCTCCCGATTTCATTTTCGGTGAAGGCGATAGCCTCCTCCCAACTCTCTTCCATGAAGTTTTCCTCGAGGGCAGCTTTGACCAGCAGAGCCCTGATCTGTTGATCGGCATGCCCTTTCTCCTTGCTGAGGCGGTAAATCTTCATCACTTCATCGCGGGCAGTCTGGAACTGCCCCAGATTCTCCAGCGAATCGACCTTCTTCCAGGCCGTTGCGTAGTCGTGTTGTGCCATCGTTTGGTGAGTTAACAGAATCAGGATAATGGAGGCAATAAATGTTCTCATAATTGCAGAAGTATAACGGGTTGACTCCCCGGAACCTAAATTGACACCGGGATACATCATTTTACATCAAATTCGGATATTTGGTAAGCGCAAAAAATGTGCCAGTAGATTCGGGATTAGCAATGAGCAATGAGCAATGAGCAATTAACAATGAGCAATGAGCAATTAACAATGAGCAATGAACAATTAGTAATGAGCAATTGGCTCAGTTTTCTTTTCCAGTTCGGCTTTTTGCTTTGTCAGCGCAGAGGCTACACGGGCATCAACGTCGCCCTGGAATGCTTTAAGTAGCGGCTTGACCCCGACGATGGCGGTTTCGATCTGTGTTTCTTCGGTTACGGTTGCGGCCAGATAGTCTGCCACGCCCCCGAATGCTTTTTCTGTGAACCCCAAATTCTGGAACTTGGTTTTCAGCG
>CAZLDP010000402.1:0-3228 GCA_964558145.1 uncultured Prolixibacteraceae bacterium
ACGCCCAGTTCCACATTATACAGACTCCTCCGAAGTGGTTTGTCAGTTCATTCGGTTGGGACAAATTCAAGAATGACATCCGTGAAGCAAAATTCCTTGAACAGCCGGTCTGGAAGATCCGTAATCTCATAGAATGGCTTTTCAGATCCTGGAACGGGGGAGGGATGATGGTAGATTCAGGTTGGCTGATGCCAAGGAGTATCATTGATAAATCAGGTTATTGGAACGAATCGCTTACCCTGCATGATGACGGGGAATTTTTTTGCCGGGTGTTGCTCTCCTCCAGGGGAAGCCTTTTCTGTGATGAGGCAAAAGTATATTACAGGGAAGTGGAGAACAGTCTTTCGAGAAATTACATCTCATATGAAGCTGCCCGTTCTGCCCTGAAGGTATTGCACTCCTATAAGAACAGTATCCTGGTTAAAAAAGACTCTCCTCAGGTGCGTGAAGGCCTGGCAAAAAATTATTCCGGTTTTATTTATCTGTATTATCCCAAATACAAGGATCTTACCGAGGAGGCCAAACAAAGTTGTGAAATACTTGGATACAGCAACTGTAACATTGTTGGAGGGAATTATTTCAGGTTATTGGCCCGGCTGGTAGGATTTATGCCGGCTCTGAGGTTAAGAAGTATCCTGAAAAGATATCCGGTCGGTTTATAACCACGGCTGCGGTTTATAAAAGATTGAAAAAGCTTCTTTACATATCGCCACTGCCCCGGGAAAGTCAGACCGGAGGCGCTAATGCGGTCAATTATCATATTTACAAACAGTTGCAGAGGCATTTTGGGTGCACCTACCTGTTTATCAATCCTCCACCTTCGACATTAGTCAATTGGGTTTCTAAATTCAGAAGGAGGGTATTGCACTTGCCCGGGAAATACAGCTTTTATTCCCCTGAAAGACTGGAAAAAATTGAAAAGGAATTCAGGAAACATTCAGGACATTTTGATCTGCTCTTTTTCAGGGGTTTTACTCCCTGGATCGGCATTCATCCCCCAATTCCCTGGTTTGCATACAACGACACCAATTTCAGGACCTACTTCGAAAACACCTTTAACTACCGGGATTTTGAACAAAAGGAAATTGACAGGATCTATGCTGCTGAGGAGAAGTGGTTGTCGGAGGCCAAAGCGGTTTTTTTCGAATCGGAATGGGGCAAACAACAATGCTTAACCCATTGCAAAATTTTGAGTTCCAATTTTTTCGGCATCGGGCGCGGGGGTGACATTCCCATTCCTGAACAAGATACCTGGAACGGGAGCAAGAAATTGCTTTTCATGGCAAAGAACTTCTTTCAGAAAGGGGGAGACCTTGCCTTTGAGGCATTCCGGGTTCTGAATAACCACGACAATGCGATTGAATTTCATGTGGTAGGAGGTCCGCCGGATAAGAAAACAATTAATCATACGGGTGTTGTTTACCACGGATTTCTTACAAAAGAGAATCCGGAAGAAAGGGATGCATTGGTGAAACTTCTTTCCGAAGCCATGGTTTTGTTGCATCCAACGAGGGAAGATATCAATCCTTTGGTCATTACTGAAGCCGGATATTTTGGTTGTCCCACCGTTTCAGTGGATAAATTCGCCATTCCGGAACTGGTCATTCACCAGGCTACCGGGCTTTTGCTGCCTTACCTGCCTTCACCCGAACAAATCGGAGATGCAGTATGGTCAATCACTAAGGACAGACATCTCTATCTTGAAATGAGAAAAGCAACGCGGGAATTCAACCTGGAGCATTTTTCATGGGATAAAATCGGCGCGCGTACTGCGGACCTGATTCTGCAACATTTGTAAAATTCCGGCATGATCCTGCTTTATCACCATGTTGCCCCTGTTTCTAAGGTGCCTGAAGCGCATTCCTCATTGTTTGCTATCCACGGCTGGCAATATACCCATACCCCCGAAGCCCTGGAAAGCCATATCGGATGGTTTCTCCGGCATGGCTGCAGGTTTGTCACTTTTTCGTCCTACTATGAATCCCTCATCAAAAATTCTTTAACACTGAAAGATGTTACCGTCACCTTTGACGACGGTTGGGCAGACAATTACACCTACGCATATCCTGTTTTAAGGAAGTTCACTATTCCTGCAACCATTTTTCTTCCCTCCGGCATGCTGAAATGCAGGAAAGAAGCGTTGTTTTCGATTGAACAGGCAAAAGAGATGGCCGGAAATGGGATTGAATTCGGTTCGCATACGTCTTCCCACAGAATTCTCACCCGCATTAACCGTGAAGAAGCGGAAGCCGAAATCAAGAATAGCAAAATAGAGCTTGAAAATCTCCTGGACGTTCCGGTTGATTTCCTGGCCTACCCGGGAGGGGCATTCAACTGGGAAATTGTTTCATTGGTGCGTGAAGCTGGATACAAAGCCGCCTGCTCTGTCTTGTCGCCTGCCATTAACACCTCTGCTGACCGGTACTGGCTGTTCAGGAATGTATTTTCACCCGGATTGAATACCCTGTCAGACCGCTACCGGTTAAATCCGTTTATGACGCGGATGTTGGAATTCAGGGTAAGGAAAAAACTGATAGAGAAATTAAATTCGGTGTTTTAGGAGTCACACAAAACAGAACCAATTCTTTGATAAAAAGGGCATTATATATTGGTCAGTATACCGAAGGCACCACTTCAAAGAGAAGGGCTGATGTACTTAAATTGCTGCTTCCCGGGTGGAATTTCCGGATAATTGACACCCACATCCCCTTTTTTGAAACCCCGTTTGTATTTCGTTCACTAGGATTCAGGACAAAATCGGGTCCTTTGATCGATAAGACAAACAGGTATATCCTGGGCCATGCAACGGAGGATCATTACGATCTGATATGGACCGACAAGGCGGTTTACATTACCAAAGAGACCACAAGAGTCCTCAGAGAAAAAACAGATTGCATGATTCATTATACTCCCGATCCTGCCTTTACTTTCCACCGGTCGCTCCATTTCACCAATAGCCTCAGATACTACGATCTGGCTGTGACGACCAAATCGTACGAGCTGTCCCGTTATCAAAAGTATTTGCCTGAGGATTCCTTAATGTTTATTCCCCAGGGAATAAGGATTCCCCCGGTACTGACAGGGGAAAAGGAAGGGGAGAAGATGAAAGGGATGGTTTTCATTGGCCATTATGAGAAAGAGCGTGGCGAAATCATCAGGAAATTGCTGCAAAATGAGGTTCCTGTTGCACTCGCCGGGATCAAATGGGGGCGTTTCGTGAATAAGATG
>CAZLDP010000403.1:0-3226 GCA_964558145.1 uncultured Prolixibacteraceae bacterium
TATTATCGCCGGTGGTTAAGTCGGAATTGCTTATGAACCGCGAAGAGCTGCGCCGCCACCTCAATGAAATGGCTGGAGAGGAAATGGTCCGGAAGATTGTTTTCAGGTAAGTTTTTCTTCCGGGCAGATCATTCAGAATCTTTCAAGCTGCGAAAAAAAGAAGTCGCTTTCGATAATAGCGTTTTCATCACTGTCGGAACCATGTACTGCATTTTGCTGGACATCTTCAGCAAACTTTGCCCTGATAGTTCCGGGCGCTGCCAGGGCCGGATTGGTGGCCCCGATCAATTCCCTGAATGAGGCAACCGCATTCCCCTTTTCCAGCAGAATGGCCACGATCGCTCCTGAACTCATAAAACCTACCAAGGAAGCATAAAATGGCCTTTCCTTGTGCACCTCATAAAACTGGGAAGCCTGTTCCCGGGTAAGCCTTGTGAACTTCATCGCACGGATCCGGAATCCCGCATCATTGATCATCTGAAGTATTGCCCCGGTATGATTTTTTGCAACGGCATCCGGCTTAATCATGGTTAGTGTTATATTTCCAGCCATATTTTTAGGTTATTATTGATTGATTTTGAAAGGCCAAAATAACAATTTTTAACCCATGCCGGCAATTTCCCATAAACAGATTTTGTATATTTGCCACTTCAATTTAAAACAAATTTGAAAAACACTGTAAATGAAATAATTAAAGATATTTCCCGTGTTCTCGCAGACACTGGGGGTCCCATTGTGGTTATTCCACACTCCAATCCCGACGGCGATGCCATTGGTTCAGCCTATGCGCTGGCCATTGTACTGAAGAATGCAGGCAAGGAGGTTAAAGTCGTCACACCCAACGATTATCCGGGTTTCCTTAGTTGGCTAAGTGGAGAGGTGCCTATCCTGAATTATCTGAAACAGCGCACCGTTTCTGAGGCTTATGTGAAACAGTGCAGCATGATGTTCTGTGTCGATTTCAATGAAATCGGAAGAGTCGATGAAATGCAGAAAACAGAGGCCGACTTTCGGGGTATAAAAGTCTTGGTCGATCACCATCCGGATCCTTCCTTTTTTTGTGATTTTACTGTTTCTGAACCTGATTATAGTTCAACTGCTGAACTGGTGTTCGATTTGATTCAGGCCCTAGGCCTCGGGGATTATCTCGATAAAAAAGCTGCGGAAGCGCTCTATGCCGGAATCATGACCGATACAGGTTCTTTCAGCTTCAACACTTCCCGTCCTTCACTTTATAGGGTTTTGATGGCGCTGATGACTTACGGGATCGATACCGAGGCTATTCATTCGTTGGTTTACGACAATTTCTCGGCCGACCGTATGAGGTTGATGGGGTACTCTCTGGTGAACAAATTGGTGGCGCTTCCGGAATACAGGACTGCCTATATCTCCCTTACCCGTGATGAGTTAAAAATGTTTAACTTTGTACCCGGAGATACCGAGGGTTTCGTGAATATCCCTCTTTCGATCAGCAACATTGTGTTCAGCGCCCTGTTTCTTGAAAAGGAGAAATATGTGAAAGTCTCTTTCAGGTCGAAGGGAACGTTTCCCGTCAATACCTTTTCATCCATGCATTTCGGGGGTGGGGGACACCGGAATGCTGCCGGCGGGGAAGATTCCGAAAGTCTTGAAAAAGTAATTGAGAAGTTCACGCAACTTTTGCCAGCTTATTCTGGTCTGTTAATCAATGCAGATAATACTGAAGAAAATGAAAAATAGATTTAAATTCGCACTGGTTTCTTTTTTGGCATTATGCTTCTATGCCTGCATCGATTTGGATTCGATTAAAGATTACACCCTTGAGCGGGAGTTGAAAGAAACTGACGAATACGTTAGGTCGATGCTTGCAAATAATGAGAATGTGGACACCACGGCTTCCGGTATTTTTTACGTGAGGCTAAAGGAGGGAACAGGACCATTCCCGGAAGCCGGAGATACGCTTTCTGTGAAATATGTCGGGTATCTGATGAACAACACCATCTTCGATACCTCTTTGTTCAACCAGCCGGATTCGACCTACACCTACGTGTACAAAGAATCGGATGTGATTCAGGGTTGGGAGACCATGATGGGAATGATGAATAAAGGTTGCAAAATGAAATTTGTGTTACCGTCGTCGTTGGCTTACGGGTCGCAGGGCGCAATTGGAATTCCGCCCTATTCCGCACTGATTTTTGTGGCTGTTATGCATGACATAAGAAAGAGAAATTAAATAAATGAGGATGATGAAAATGAGATTTCCGGCTTTTATCCTGGTCACACTGATTGTAGCTGCTTTATTTTCGTGTGGGGATGAATATGATGCATCCAAATTACGTAAAAAGGAACTGGAACTGCTTGAGGCTTATATCAAAGAGCACAATATCACGGTAAAACCAACCCAAACAGGACTTTATTATATCGAAAAAGTGAAGGGAACCGGCGATACCGCCAAAGTAAACGATAAAGTCCATGTCTATTACCGCACCAAACTGATTACTGGCAAAGTGGTTGACCAGAATGTGGATTCTTTAGGGAGATATTATGATCCCCTGTCGTTCATCGTGGTTCCCTTGGGGGCGACAGGCAGTGTTATCAAAGGACTCAACGAGGGGGTTCAGTTCATGCAGACAGGCACCGTGGCCGATCTGATCATCCCGTCAGAGCTTGCCTATGGCGAAAGTTCCACCAGTGGCATACCTGGTTTTTCCACGCTTTTGATGGAAGTAAGGGTTTCCAAAATCCTTAAATCTTCGGGGAAATAGGAACCCTTTTCCTGCCGGCAGGAGGGAGATTTATATCCTCATTTACCCGTTCATACGCAAGTAACTATTCATTTCCCGGCTATCTGTAAAAATTCATGGGCAATTTTTTAAGTACCTATGTGAATGAAGGTTTGTAAGCCTTCACAATGAAAATTTTTGGAAAAAATTGATTAAGCCGGCGCTAAAGTGTACTTTTTTCTCTACATTTACGGTACAAAACAAGGAGAAATTAAAACCAATGTTGACCATAAAATACTGGTGTAGGTTGAATAAATTGTACGGCTTCTCCGGATGTATAAGTATTTTGGATTTACGCAGCATTTTATATTGAATGATTCAAATATAATGAAATTTTTAGTACTAACAATTAAATTTAAATCATATGAAACAATTTTTATTATGTTTAATTTTGTGTATATTTTCTATTAACTATACAAATGGTCAAGTAACTCCAGGTAGTATAGTAGAAGAAAATATTGGAT
>CAZLDP010000404.1:0-3219 GCA_964558145.1 uncultured Prolixibacteraceae bacterium
AAAAACAGCAGCCTTGGCAGTCACGCTCCTGCTGACGGCCACAGGTTCAGCGTATAGGGGAGAAGCAACGGTGGGATCGCTGCCGTCAAAGGTGTAGCGGATCTCGGGATGACTCACCTCGGTGGTGAATTCCACCTCCAGGCTTTTGGTTTCCGGGATAAGGCGGGGCCGCGCTTTCACCTGAAAGGCGCTCCGGGCATAGGAGATGCCGGCTTTCTCATAGCGGGCATACTGGCTTTTCATGCGGGAAGAAAAATCGTCCCAATTGCGGCTCTCCTTTGGGGACCAGACCACCTCGGCCAGGGCGGCAAGCCTTGGGAACATCATGTATTGCAGATGTTCGGGCGTAGGGATAAACTCGCTCCAGTGGTTGGCCTGCGCTCCAAGAATAAACCGGCTTTCCTGCGGCGTAAGAGCTGCCGGCACCGGCTCAAAGCCATACACTTTCTTCAGGGTGATGTTCCCGCCGAATGCCGGGGGCTCCAGGGAAGGATCCCCCTGATAGTAGTCGAAATAGCAGTGCGATGTGGGGGTCATCACCGCGTAGTGCCCCGATTGGGCGGCAGCAACGGCGCCTTCCTCACCCCGCCATGACATCACGATAGCCTCAGGAGCCAACCCCCCTTCCAGGATCTCATCCCATCCCAGCAGCTTACGGTTGTGCTGGTTCAGGAACTTCTCGATCCGCGAAATAAAATAACTCTGCAGGTGATGCGTATCTTTCAGCCCTTCATCCTTTATCCTTTTCTGGCAAAGGGGGCATTTTTCCCATTCCGACTTGTCGGCCTCATCACCTCCCACATGGATAATGGTAGAGGGGAAAAGTTCCATGACTTCGGTGAGGATATTCTCGAGAAAATGGAAGGTTTCCTCTTTCCCGGCACAGAAAATATGAGTGATGGGCCATACTCCACCCGGGCATACCCCCAAATTTTCACCCGTGCAGGAGAGTTCAGGATAAGCAGCCAAAGCAGCCATGGCATGGGCAGGCATTTCTATTTCGGGAATGACGGTGATGTGACGCTCCCGGGCGTATTTCACCAGCCGGCGCACCTGTTCCTGAGTATAAAAGCCACCGTAAGTCGCCTTTTCTCCCGGTTTTTGCAGAGGCCTGCTGTTCCAGTGGGCATCTTCGCGGTCGACACGCCAGGCTCCCACCTCCGTCAGCTTAGGGTACTTTTTGATTTCCAGTCGCCACCCCTGGTCGTCGACCAGGTGCCAGTGAAAAACGTTGAATTTATGGGCTGCCATCTGGTCGATCAGGGGGAAGAGCGATTCATAGGGCATAAAATGACGCGCTACATCGATATGGACTCCCCGGTAGGGAAAGCGGGGATAGTCGCTGATCACAGCCGCTGGAACAGCCCGTGGACTCTCGCCCGCCATCTGCAGCAACGTTTGTATCCCATAAAAGATCCCCGCAGCAGTATTGGCGGAAATTACGATTTTCTGCGGGGTGATCTTCAGCACATACCCTTCGGCAGCAGTCATCAGGTCGTTGGGCTGGTTGAGTTGCAGCCGTATCATCCCCGATTCAGAAGAGGAACCCGCCACTTCGGTGCGCAGCGTATAACCCAGCGCCGGCTCCAACATCTCTGCCGCCATCAGGGCTTCCTGCTCCAGGGCAGCATCATGGCGGATCACGGTCTCCTTACCCAGGAGAAACTCCCCCTCCCCCTTTACGACCGATACCGGCAAGGGGATCAGGTCGAACGGGCCTGCATACCCCTGATACCCAAAGGCCAATATGCCCAACATCCACATTAACAATTTAATCTTCATAACCTCATCTGGTTTTAATTATACCCTTTACTTCACCTGATCCTGCAGGTTCATCCACCAGCCTCTTTTTACATGAATTCCGGGAGGAGATGAAAACAGAAGTCAGTTTCTTCCAATGGCTAAAAATAGGAAAATTAACAGGAAGCAGCAATGATGCGTAACCCTATCCCAGGATGAAAAAATGAGTAACTTCACCGCGGAAATGAACATTACCAATGGAATGCCTGCTTTGACTGTGGCAAGTTCAGCCTGATGAATGGACCTGCCAGGGAGGGCAGTTTCGCCGGGGTTCATCGCGACCGATTCACAAAATGGTCCATACCAGCGTAATACTTAAACAAATGAGATATTTAATTCTACTGACAGTAACCACCTTATGGTTTTCAATCCCTGGCCAGGCACAAAAAGAGCACGGGGCCGTAAAAGTGACCTATCATCAAATTGTCAACGGCCAGGAGGTTCGCCGGGGTCCCGGAATCACCCTGCTTGCGGGGAGGGAGGTTTCGGAAACCCGCAGCGGCAGGACAGCGGAGGGAAATGGCAGGCTAGCTCTCGAAGAGCGGGAGGTTCTTGATTTTGCCCATCAATCGGCCTACCAACTGGCGGTGGCACAAAACAGGGAAAGCGGCGCCGGGAGCGGTGAAAGCCGCTTTCACATCAAAAGCCCTTTCAGCAATTTCCCCGTCCTCACTCTGACGGGGGAGAAGGAGACCATTCTGGGATACTCCTGCGAAAAGGCGACCACGACCCTTCGCAGCAACAGCATCGAGATCTGGTTTACCCACGACCTACCCTTCCGGGGAACCCCTCAGATGGCCTATGGAATTCCTGATGGCCTGGTACTGAAGATTGTACGTAACCGGAATTTTGCCCTAATGGCCGACACACTAGTTTTTACCGGCCACGGGGAAGCCCCCACCCTGCCTGCCAATCCGGGACAAGAGGTCGACCAGGCCCTTTACCGCCACATGATCACCGAAAGCCTGATCACCACCGTGGAGATCTTCCGCGATGATCAAATCAGTTGGGGCAATGAAATCCACAATCCGGAAGGGGAGGTGACCGGCGCCACCTATAAATATGCTGGGGGAACAGTCATCCTCAAAAAGGTGAAACTTCCCGAAGCCGCCCCCGAAGATCAGATTTTTGCCGAACTGCTCCAGTACTCCAACGGCGATGCCTATGACCGCACAGGAACTGTTTTCATGATTCCCGCAGGAGAAAAGAGTTCTTTCCTGGATGCCCTGCGCGACGGCATCAGCAAGGTTCCCTCCTTTACCGCCCGGAACGGAAAGGAGTACCAGGGGATGACGGCCACCGGAGGTTACCTTCCTCCCGTGGAACTGGTCCGCTTTTTCACTCCCTTTGGCGTAAGGCACTACAACGACCAGGTAAAGGTGTACGGACAAGTGTGGGAGGAGGCTGCCTGGTATAAAC
>CAZLDP010000405.1:0-3197 GCA_964558145.1 uncultured Prolixibacteraceae bacterium
GGTTACCCACACTTCTATTTTGTTGATGGTGATTCCCGACCTGATGACGGGAAGGTTGTGCAGGGCTTCGTCATAATGGTCCCTGAAATAGTGCGACAGGAAAAAATGACGGTTCGCATCGTAATCGGCTGCCGAAATTTCAAAATTGGTAACCTGCGCACCTCCTTCTGTCTCCACTGTTTTAGTCTCCCCCTTGTGTTGTGAGAAGAGTGTGGTCAGTGTCAGCTTCCCGAACTGCATCTCTGCCTTGACCCCGAAAAGATTAGATGCACCAGTGATCAGTGAACCGTTCAACGGAAGGGAGACATTCCCCGCTTCGATTCTCCGGATAATCTCATCTTCTTCACCGGTGTACTCGAGATTCATCTTGTTTTCGTAATCAAAGGTCGCTTCCGTATTGTAATTGACCCTCATGTTCATTTTGGTGCCAATCTGCCCCATCACGTTCATCTGAATCTTCTGGTCAAAGTCAAACGTGGGTACTTTTCTTAACCTGACCGGGATGGCGGGATTTTCGGTCCTGTTCATCTGGTAACCGAAGCTCACTTCCACATACCCCTGCGGCTTGATATTGATGGTATTCCCTCCGAAAACCCGGTTAAATACCTCACTTTGTACGGTAAGGCCGGGAATAAGCGACCTGCGCGATTCGCTGTCGGAGATATTTTTTCTTTGCTGCCAGTATTGTTCGACCGATTTTCGGAAATCGTAATTGACGTAATCTTTCAGTGACATGGTTTGGGGAAGCCGGTAATTGAGATTACCGATCTTCTCGTAAAATACATACTGCCCGGTTACCGGATCATATTCCACCCGGAAGTCAATATTTCCCGGCTTTTTCAAATAAAGGGAGGAAGTGTCGGGCCTTTCGGGATGACCGAATGCGGGCTGGTCTTTAAAGGGGAAAGGGAGCCGGCGCATGGTGTCGCTCCTTACTGTATCCTGAAGCTCCGTGAATGGGGCAAAGGAGGAAATATCACGTAGATTTACTTCAGCCCGTGATCCCAAACCTCCGCCTAATGAATAAAAGATAAATAAAACGTTGAGTAAGGATATATTTTTAACGATCTTTCGCAATCTCATCCAACTGTTATAACCTTTTTAAAGTAAGTTTTATCAATGCCTCCAGTTTGGCTCCGGGATTTTCCCTGATGATTTTTGCCAGGGCCGTTTCTGCTTCTTTTCTGGCAAAACCAAGCATTACCAATGCGGATAACGCTTCATTGCGGATGGTATTGTCTTCGGTAGGCAAAAATTGTTCGGTAGCAGGGGTCCTTACAATTTTGTCTTTCAGATCAATGATAATCCGTTGTGCAGTTTTAATCCCGATCCCCTTCACGCTTTTAAGCAACATGATATTTCCCCCGGAAATGGCCGCCACAATTTCATCGGGCGACAACGAGGAGAGCATCGTAAGGGCAGTGGCAACACCGACTCCGCTGACCGTGATAAGGTTTCTGAATAGATCGCGCTCCGGTTTGCCTGCAAATCCGAACAGGAGGTGGGCATCTTCCCTGATAGTGAGATGGGTAAAGAGCCTTACCTGCTTATGATCCTTCAGCGCGGAAAAGGTATTCAGCGATATGTGAACCGCATAACCGATACCTCCTGCCTCAATGATGACCATAGCCGGATTCAGTTCAGTAATTTCTCCCTGAATGTATTCGTACATGGCTTCGGAAATTAAAGGGTTTCTTCCTCGGTTTCGATGTCTATATTTTCGTCAACCTGATTGGGATTGATATCGTACTTTTTCAGGGGATCGTGTGAGATTTCCTTGTAAAGTTGTCTGTTTTTGTGAATGTCTATGGCCAGGTAAAGCGCTTCCCGGAACGAGTCGGGCGATGCCTTGTCCTCCCCTGCAATATCATAGGCAGTTCCATGAGCAGGTGAGGTTCTGACGATGGGCAGCCCGGCTGTATAATTTACTCCCCGTTCGAACGAGAGCAACTTGAAGGGAATAAGCCCCTGGTCGTGGTACATGGCCAACACCGCATCGAAATGGGTGTAGTTGCCCGATCCCCAGAAACCATCGGCAGGATAGGGTCCCATGGCGGTTATTCCTTCGTTCTTGGCCTGTTCGATGGCCGGTAAAATCACCTCCTGCTCCTCATTCCCGATAAGACCGTTGTCCCCGGCATGGGGATTGATCCCCAGAACGGCAATACGCGGATTGGTAGACTGAAAATCCTCCACCAAACTCCTGTGGATAATCCGTAGTTTCGACAATATCTTTTTGCGGGAAATTTGCCGGGATACCTCAGATAGGGGAATATGACCGGTTACCACACCCACCCTGAGGTTTTCACTCACCATAAGCATCAGAAAATCATCAATTTTAAATTGCCTGGCCAGATATTCGGTGTGTCCCGGAAAGCTGAAACGGTCGCTTTGAATATTTTTTTTGTTGATGGGAGCCGTAATCAGCACATCAATCAATCCTTTTTGCAGGTCATTCACTGCCTTTTCCAATGCCATCAGGGATGATTCCCCGGCTGAGGGGGTCGACTTGCCCAACTCCACCCTGATATTTTCATCAATGCAGTTGATGATATTGGCCTTGTTGGCCGATGCTTCCTGTGCTCCCCTGATATGATTGAAACTGATATATTCAATGTTAAGCGCCTTTCGGTGATAGGCTGCTACCTTGGGCGATCCGTATATGATGGGAGTGCACATCTCAAGGATACGTGGTTCAAGTAAAGTTTTAATGATTACTTCATATCCTATTCCGTTGATATCCCCATGGGAAATACCAACTTTAATTTTCGAATTATAAGCCATTTTTGCAGCAGTTAAATTCTTGTTATTTCAGAAGAGCGGACAAATTTACGCTTTTATTTAAATTTTTTCAAAAAGTCGGGAAGCCGGGCATTTGAACTGAAAAGGAGTAACCCGGACCATTTTCCGGGAATATCCGTTAATTTTGAAAAAAATCTTTGAAGCCATTTTTCCCCGTTCAGTTCATTCTAAAAGTAGCAAAAACGGCGAAATGAGGTTTGGATTATTCACAAAAGTCCTGAAAAATATCAAAGTATGAATCTCGATCGCCTGTTCAATAAAGCGCTTTCTTTAGAGGCCCTTCCGGTTGACGAAGCTTTGGTACTCTACGAAAAAGCTCCTTTAAACGAGTTGATGGCGGTGGCCGATGATCTTCGCCGCCGTCAGGTGCCCGGCAACAGTGTGGGATGGATTAT
>CAZLDP010000406.1:0-3191 GCA_964558145.1 uncultured Prolixibacteraceae bacterium
ATGTTGACGCGCGGCGAAAGCTATCGTGGTCCAGTGCTGATCGGCGCCTGATCGGGCACCGAATGGGCACTCGGGCCACCGAGTTGTGAGGAAGTCATGATCTGAATGGGCACATGATCGACATGATCCGGATCGGGAAAACCAGAAACCTTCTCCGAGCCTCGAGCTCGCTGTTGGAGATTTGGACCCGGTCCGCGTATCACCATCCCGGCCAGCGGCGCCATGTCAGCCGCACGAACAGGCCTGACAAAAGACCGCACTCGATCACAGGTTCAGACGATCAGAAATTCCTTGCAAACCGAGCGGCATCCACAAAAGAAGGTTGGACGTCAGGCCCATCCCCTCCGCCACACTCACGCCCCCGGGGCAAGCCGCCCGCCCCATAACAATACGCGAAGGCAGGCGCTCGGGAAGGTCATAGCGCAGCCCGGTCGAAATCCTGTCCGTTCACGCGCCCTTTTCCGGGTTGTAGGCCCACCGGTCGAGATGGAATGGAAGCACATTGGGTGAGAATTCATACCGCAATTCGGCCCCAAACCTTGAACTGACGTGAGCAGCACCCTGCCAGAAAGTATCGAAGTAGAAATTTTTAAACGAAAGATTGGTATTGAATCCATAAATAATTTCCGGAATGGAGGAATAGGCAATCGCGGAAATGTCACGGTTGTCAATCACGCCATCCTCGTTGAGGTCCTTAAACATTAGGTCACCTGGATAGACCGTACCCACAGGTTTGGGCACTTCCGGATTTTCAATATCGGGAAAATCATAGAACTTACCGGTCCAGGTATAACCAAAGGGTTGCCCTACCGGGTGGTTTACACGCATCATCCAGGCATACTCTTGCTGCACTTCCGCGATGTAGTCGATATTGCTCCGCGCAAAGGTATAGTTTCCTCCCAGGCCATACCCAAATTCACCGAAGGTATGGTTCCAGGCAAGTTCCAACTCAAATCCCCTGTTGGTAACTTTTCCGAGGTTCTGTGCAGGAAGCTTGGAACTGTTCAGACCGGTTTGGGTGGGCACATCACCACGGATAACCAGGATGTTGTCCCTTTTCTCCTGGAAGATGTCGCCCGTAAAACTCAATTTGTTTTCGAATGCCCTGAGGTCCAGTCCTACGTTGGCCTTGGCGGCAATTTCCCACGACACCTTGTCGTTACCCAGGGAACCTTCCCTCATGCCGGTTTGCTGTACCGGGGTAACCCCAAAATTATAAATTTCGTTCTGATAGTCGGTCCACCTGCCGGAAGTGGGAGTAAACTCATACTGATAAAGGTAGCGGTAGCTGCCAATCTTGTCGTTCCCTGCTGTTCCATAGGAGCCACGAATTTTGAGGAAGTCGATGAAACCCGCGTTGGCTCTCATGAAATTTTCCTCGGAAACAACCCATCCCAGCGAAGCAGCAGGCAGGAGCGCATACCTGTTCCCTTTGCTGAACTGGTCCGAACCGTTGTATCCCAGGTTCACCTCTGCCAGGTAGCGTGAATCAAATTCATAGGTAAGCCTTCCTGCAATCCCACGGTAGGAAACGGGCAGGGTATAGTCGGTTTCTCCCGATGACTGAATGTAAATTGCCATGGCTGAGAGGTGGTGTTTCTCTGCGATGTTCTTGTCATAGTTGAGCGCAAACTCCCATTGTTTCCTTCTGGTGTATGGAATCCGGGCAATGGAATAGGTACGGGCAGCTTCAGCCCTTCTCAGGGTATATTTCCCGGTGGAAACGTTGTAATCCCACAGGGCGGGAATTTGTTCACCCCCGGCGGTTTTTCTCGTTCCTGAAGAGAATACCGAGCCAAACATTCCCCTGACGGAAAGACCTGGTGTGATGAAATCCAAATTTTGCCGCACCTGTACGTTGGCATCCATCGTGTTGGAAAGGCGCCGCCTGTAACCTCCTTCCTTCAGGGTCGGGATAAGGTTCCACACATTGTTGGTTCCGTAAGCATAAGTACCGTTAGGATTGTAGATGGGAGCTACATTCCCCAGCGAGGTAAGGATTCCCCACCAGAATGAACCATAATAACGCTGTCCGGTTGATTCCCCGTAATTGACATCTCCCTTGTTCTCAAAACGGCCGTTCAACTTAACACTTAGTTCAGTCGATCGGGTAACCCGAAAATCGAAATTGGAGCGCAGGTTATAGCGGTCATATGTACTTTCAAGCCCTTCACCGGCATCGAAAGGCCCGCCGCCATGGTTATACTCACCCGACACATAATATTTAACGGCTTCTGTTCCTCCGGAAATATTGACATTGTGCTGCTGCTCAAAGAAGTGGTCCTTCACCAATTCATCGTACCAGTCAATATCCGGGTGACCAAAGGGATCGTCGCCTGTTCTCCAGTGTGCCAGATCTTCCTCGGAATACAACGGAGCTTTCCCCACATTGTATAACGCCTCGTTGTAGAGCACGGCATAATCATAAGCACCCAGCGGCCTTGGAAAAGCCATGGTCTGGTGCATTCTCATCTGCGAATTCACAGTTATTTTTGGTCTTCCCTCTACCCCCTTCTTGGTGGTAATCAGGATCACTCCGTTGGCACCTCTCACCCCGTAAACTGCGGTGGCAGAAGCATCCTTCAACACGCTGAACTGGTCCACATCTTCGGGATTAATCCTGGAAAAGGAGGATTCCACACCATCCACAAGGATTAAAGGCTGTGCTGAGTTGGTGGTTGCCTTTCCGCGGATGAAAATTTCGGCATTGTCGAGTTCCGCATTGGTATAACGGTTGTCTCCGCCTCCCAGGTTTCCGTCACCCAAACGTACCAGTGCACCCGTCACGCGGCCGGCGATCGCGCCGGTGAGGTTGTTGGGGGCTGCCCGCTTCAGTTCATCACTTTTTATGTTGGAGATGGCGCCCACGATACTGGTCTTTTTTTGTTCGCCATACCCGATGACTACCACATCTTCCAGAGACTGGGAATCCGGTTCCAGGGATACGCTGATATCCGTACTGTTTCCCACAACTATTTCTTCGGTCACAAAACCAATCGAACTGATACGAAGAACAGATGAGGGAGAGGATACGCGCAGAATAAAGTTGCCGTCTGCGTCGGTGACCGTTCCCTGTGTGGTTCCTTTGATGATCACGTTCACACCGGGCAATCCCATCCGGTCGTTGGAGGAAACCACTTTTCCCCTCACCGTAATGTTTTGTGCCCATATATTATTCCCCAGCGTCAGGC
>CAZLDP010000407.1:0-3184 GCA_964558145.1 uncultured Prolixibacteraceae bacterium
ACGGGGGCCCTTATCGCTGCCCTACCGGTGGCGTCCCATGACATGGAAACTCGACTCGGCTACTTATGTGCATGAGCGCGCCATCTCCACCCAACAAACCGGATTCTCGTTTGTAACCCAGAGCCGTAACTGGCTTCCCGACCCGATCGGAGGAATTATCTGGTTCGGGGTCGACGATACCTACAGCACGGTCTTTTCCCCCATCTATTGCGGGATCACTGAAATCCCCGAAGCTTTCAGGGTGGGCAATGGCGACCTGCTTACCTACTCCCCCACTGCCGCATTCTGGGTTTTCAACCAGGTGAGCAATTGGGCTTATTCGCGTTACAGCGACATGATACCCCTAATCCGGAAAAAACAGGGGGAATTAGAAGGAAAATTCATTGACTTTACCCCTTCGGTGGACCAGGCTGCAAAATCTATTCTGGAAAAGAACGGAGAAGCTGCATCCCGCAAATTCCTGACCGACTATTCTGTCAACCAGGCCAACGGAATGACCGAAGAATGGAGGAAGCTGTATAATTATTTGCTGGTGAAATTCATCGACGGGAATATCAAGAAGGAAGAAAACGGCGTATTCACCAGGAATGAATATGGCCAGCCGGCAATGCCCGACCAGCCGCGTTACCCCGACTGGTGGTACAAAATCATTGTGGAAGAGACAGGCGATCACCTCAAAATGCCTTCAGGAACATCCCATTAAAAATGAAAAAATCTGATGTTGCGCGGAAAAATTATTTTACTAATTTTGCGCCACATTTTATAGCAATCTCTTACGCCGCTGT
Organism: uncultured Prolixibacteraceae bacterium; assembly: GCA_964558145.1. Classification (GTDB taxonomy): domain Bacteria; phylum Bacteroidota; class Bacteroidia; order Bacteroidales; family Prolixibacteraceae; genus UBA1413. The sequence goes on from CAZLDP010000407.1 coordinate 786, forward strand.
TGCGGGTAATATTGCCAACCCGAAAAAAAGTAAAAAATGGACTTAATTAAGATCGCTCGTAACGCATTCGAGACTGAAAGAAAAGAATTGCCGGCATTTGGCGCCGGGGATACCGTTACCGTAAACTACAAAATCCGTGAAGGTAACAAGGAAAGGATCCAGAGCTACCGTGGAGTAGTCATTCAGGTTAAAGGTACAGGGGATACCAAAACATTCACTGTTCGAAAAATGTCGGGTAATGTCGGGGTGGAACGTATTTTCCCCTTGGCCTCACCCTTTATTGACAGCGTGGAAATTAACAAAAAGGGGAGTGTCAGGAGGAAAAGGCTTTACTATCTGCGTAAGCTTACCGGGAAGAAAGCCCGCATCAAGGAAAAAAGAGTATAAATCATCTTGTCATTCATACGAAAGGCTTCTTCAAGGAAGCCTTTTTTCATTATTTTCGCACCATGGTACCCCTTTTCAGGGATGAACCGGACCCGCTGACAAATCAATTTTAAAAATGCACTCAAAAGCATCATCCTGAATAGAACACCAACCGCCTTCTTTAAAAAACCAATAGTATGGCATTCATTCCGCAAGTTAAATGCTTCAGCAAGAAATGGTTCTTTGACTACACCCTGATCTTGCTGGGTTCATTTATCCTGGCAACAGGATTTGTGTATTTCATCACCCCTCACAAAATTGTACCGGGCGGCGTGTATGGAGTCGCCATTGTGGTTCACTACCTTACACAGGGTGTATTTCCCTTCTGGCCCGATGGCGTACCCATCGGATTGTTCGGGCTTTTGCTGAACATCCCGCTCACGTGGGCAGGCATTAAAATTCTGGGACCGAAATTCGGGATAAAAACCATTACCGGATTTGTGCTGACTTCCCTTTTCATCGATGGGATCACCCTGCTCCGGGCTGAAGGGGATGCAGCCCTTGTGAACGATGTCTTGCTCTCCTGTGTTTTTGGTGGTGTCCTGATCGGCTTTGGACTGGGTCTGATCTTTAAGTCGAGGGCTACTTCGGGCGGATCTGACATTATTGCCATGATCCTGGCCAAATACACCCATCTTCCCCTGGGCCGGCTGATGATCTATGTCGACTCTGTCATTGTGCTTTTAGGGCTGGTCTCTTTCCAGGACTGGGCCATCCCCCTTTACTCCTGGGTCGTGATATACATCACCGGCAGGGCAATCGACATGACCATCGAGGGAGTTGACTACAACAAGGCGCTGTTTATCATTTCCTCGAAACCGGAAGCCATCAGGGAAAAGATACTGACTGACCTGGAACGGGGTGGAACCTATCTGGCCGGAACCGGAATGTACACTCATGATGAAAAGAAAATCATATTTACCATTGTCAGCAGGCGGGAAGTAGCTATCTTAGAAGAATACATCGGATCCATCGATCCGGAGGCGTTTATCACCATCATGGATACCCGTGAAATTTTGGGTGAAGGATTCAGACCACTTGAGGCAAAAAATCCGGCGGTACCGGATGAACCCAGAATAATTAATGGCCGGTCAAATGCTAAAGGAATAGTCACCAAGGAATTATGAAATGGACCTGAGATGAAGAAAACAATTTTACTGGTTTGCATCCTGCTGCTCTGGGGTCGGCAAGGTCATACCCAGAAGGTGGGATTGGTGTTGAGCGGGGGCGGGGCAAAGGGGCTGGCCCATATCGGAGTGATCAAGGTTTTAGAAGCCAATAATATCCCGATCGATTACATCACGGGAACCTCCATGGGAGCTATTATTGGCGGACTCTATGCGGCAGGCTATACCACCGATGAAATGGAGGAACTGTTCAGGTCAGATGAGTTTTATTTTTGGTCGACAGGGAAAATCCAGCAGGAATTCAAGTATTATTTCAAGCAGCCGGAAGAAGACCCTGGCTGGATTGACTTCCGGCTTGAAAAGAAAGACGACAAAATAAGGGTGCTTCCTCCTACCAACATCATTCCCCAATGGCAGATGGATTTCACTTTTATGGAACTGATGGCTCCTACCACAGCAGTGTCGAAAGGCAATTTCGACAATCTTTTTGTACCCTTCCGGTGCATCGCCACTGAAGTCCACCGCAACAAACAGGTGGTTTTGGGAAAAGGCGACCTGGGCGAGGCCATCAGGGCTTCCATGACGTTTCCTTTCTTTTTCAAACCGATTAAAATCGACGGGGAGCTTCTCTTTGACGGAGGCATTGTGAATAATTTCCCGCACGACGTCATGAAAGAGGTTTTCAAACCCGATATCATCATCGGGCACAAAGTGGTTCCCGATCCTGAGGATGCAGAGGCTGACGACATTGTCCGCCAGATCACCAACATGGATCAACGGCCTACCGACTATGGAATTCCTCCCGAAGAAGGAATCCTACTGGAAACCAATGCGTAGCAAGTGGGA
>CAZLDP010000408.1:0-614 GCA_964558145.1 uncultured Prolixibacteraceae bacterium
GTACAATCCTGTAAATAATATAGAGTGTTTCCCGAAAGTCCTTTGGTAATTAACAATATTCTCAAGAATCCAATAGGTGCTTTTACTTGTACTCTTACCAGCTTGCCCATTTTTTTTATAACCATTACCGGTTTCTTTAGAAAAGTAAGAGTTCCCTGCATAGTTGTCCAACCTGATTCCATAACTGATTTTATAATCGAGTCCTTTTAAGGGTAGTTTTATTTCGGAATATATATTTTCATTTATTTGAAGTCTTTCGCCATTTGAAATATATCTTTCAAAGGTTAAAGGATTAACTAGGTAGTCGGTATACGTCAGCAGCGGGAATATATTAACATTTCCATCGGGATCTGTTGGTGAGCAATATGGATTAAGTGCCGTGGTATTCTCCAAAGAACCGTTATAACCGGAATTCTTTGATTGGATTATAGATAAATTGTTCCCGATTTTTAACCACTCTTTAAATCTTTTATCAATATTTGAACGGATGGATGGACGTCTAAGTTTATAAGTCCCAACAAAATAGTCATGTTCCCGGTAACCGGCAGATAGGAAATAATTCAACGATTTTTCACTTCCACTAAGGCTTACATTATGCTCTGATACTGTCGCGT
>CAZLDP010000408.1:624-3174 GCA_964558145.1 uncultured Prolixibacteraceae bacterium
CAGTAGTCCTTCCTAATTGATAATTAGCTAATTCTTCTTTTGAACGTAGTACATCTGAAGGTTCGTGGGCCAATCCTGCATATTCATTGTTCTTTTGACGATAGTAAAGATATTTCTCTGCGTCACACATTTCAAGTAATTTTGTTGCTTGTCTAATTCCGTAATAGCCGTTATAGGTTACTACAGGTTTCCCTTTGCCTCTTTTTGTCGTAATGATTACTACCCCATTTGACGCTCTTGCTCCGTAAATGGCGCAAGCGGAGGCATCTTTCAAAATGTTCAGTGATTCAATATCGTTTGGATTAATTATATCCAAATTCCCAGGAACTCCATCAATTATAACTAAGGGATAAGAACTGGCGGAAATTGAATTAATCCCCCTGATACGGATAGAAGGAGAGGCATCAGGCATCGCGCTCTGCTGAGTAACAGTAACTCCTGCTACAGTCCCCTGAATTGACTGAACAACACTTGCCGATGGTTTAGAAATTTGTGTGGAAGATACTGAAGCAACTGATCCTGTGAGATCACTTTTCTTCATCGTTCCATATCCAATTGCCACAACTTCATCAATTCCAATAAACTCTTCCTGCATGACCACATCTACAGATGTTTGATTTCCAACAACCACTTCCTGCTTTCGCATCCCTACAAACGAAAACTGCAAAATTGCATTGTCTGGAACATTGGTCAAAGTATAACCTCCGTTGGCATCCGTTATTGTTCCACTGGTAGTGCCTTTTACTACCACCGACACTCCTGGCAGGGGTAGTCCTTTTGAGTCGAATACTTTCCCCGAAACAGATTTCTGTTGGGCAGTCATTTCACTGATCACTTCTTGGTTTGAGAGTACAATCTGCCGGTCAAAAATCGCATACCGGATGTCAGACTCTTTCAGCAATTCATCTAAAATCCCCTTGATTAACTGGTTGTTTGCGCTGACATCCACCTTTTGTTCCACATCAATCAGATCTTTGTTGTAAAGGAAAAAGAACTCTGATTCCTTTTCAATTTTCCTGAGTACATTTTCCAGGCTTTCATTTCTGAGTTCAAAGGATAACCTGGTTTGTTGCGAATAAGATTCCACTGCCATCACCTGCATGAGTCCGAGGGAAAAGCAAAAAACCGTAAAACGCGCCATTGTCAGAATTTTTTTTAAAGTAAGACCTCCTGTGTCATCAAAATTTCTTACTTCCTTTGGTTTACAAATTTTTTCCATAAATTTACCTTTGTTAGAGTGAATAATTTATTTGATATCTCGCTCTGCTTTTTTGCAGGAAAGTGCTGGTACCACTTTCCTGCTTTTGCTTTGCTTTTTATTTCCTAAGTCTTATCAGCACTTTTTTTCTAACAAATACGCCGGTTTTATCAGTATCCCTTTTTTCTATCGTATAGGTTATCGGTGTGGTCAAAGCAAGCAGGTGGATCACTTCCTCCAGGGGTTCATCCCTGAATGTAGCTTTGAACCGGAATTTTTTCAATTCTTCATCCTGAATGGTTATCTCTGCATTGTACCAACGTTCCAATTTCCCGACAGCCAAACCGATTGGCTCGTTGTCAAGAATAAGAAATCCCTCTTTCCAGCCTGAATATAAGCTTGTCTCAACCTCCTTTTTTTGTAATGAATTGGTTGTCCGGTTATAGGTGATTTTTTTATCAGGAAATAAGGTACTATTGAAGATTGCGGTTTTTCCACTGACTTCAACTTTACCCTCCTCTAAAACCACTTCCGTAAATTCATCATCGGGATAAGCTGATACATTGAATTTGGTACCCAATACATGAATATCCATGTCTGGGACACTGATCGTAAATTTGGAATTTTCCTGATGACGGATATCAAAATACCCCTCACCGGTTAGCTCAACTTTTTTCTGCGAACCGAAAATCAACGGATATTTCAGGGTGGATCCGCTATTAAGCCAGCCTGTGGAACCATCCGGCAACTTGAACTCTACCCGCGAACCCAGCGGTGCATCAATTTTTGCCCAGCTTTCAGCGAAAGGTTGCGACTGGTTGTAAAAAAAGTAAGTTAAAGCGGAGAATGCCAGAACGGGAATCAGCAGGAATGCTGCAACCTGCCGATACATTACCCAGAGATTCCTCTTCTTTGCATTCCGTTTCTCATCCAGCAAAATTTGATAATGAACTTTTTCGAACAGGTGATGAAAGGATTCATGTTCAGGATGTTCTGCTCCCAATTCGGCTTTCCATTGTTCGAACAACGCCCCTTCAATCTTCATGCAATCACGCGAATTGCCAAACCATTCCTTGACTTTCAGATAGTCGTTCCAGGAATATTTGCCCTCTGAATAATTAAGTACAGTCTTTGTATCAATCTTATTTTCCATCTCATTCGTTTAAGGAAGGAGATTATAATTCATCTCCTTCCTTCTTTAATCTGACCAAACCTGTGAAATAGATTTTGTAACTATGAAATCTGTAAGTTATATCCCGGAAAGAAAAAAATCCCTTGGCAAAATCAGAGATTTTTTAAATATTTGTTGCTTATAAAAAGTTGAAAGAATATCATGCCTTTCAGATTGAGGT
>CAZLDP010000409.1:0-3173 GCA_964558145.1 uncultured Prolixibacteraceae bacterium
GCCCAGGCCAGTGAATTCGGATTCGTGCTGGTATCCTTTTCCGACACCCTGAGGATCTTTGACCAGGAAACCTCTTCCCTGATGATCATCGTAATTATCTTCAGCATGGCCCTAACCCCGCTGTTGCTGGTCATCAACGAGAAGCTGGTCAGCCCCTGGTATGTCCGCCGCCGTAACAAGGAAGTCCCCGACACCATCCCAGAAACAGGCAACAAAATCATTATCGCCGGTTTCGGCCGCTTTGGTCTGACGGTTGGGAGGCTATTGATAGCCAACGGTTTCTCGGTGACCATTCTGGACAGCAATCCCGCCAATGTGGAAATCTTGCGGAAATACGGATTCAAACTCTTTTACGGCGATGTGACCCGTCCCGGGATGCTCGAGGCTGCCGGCGTCAAAGATGCCCGCCTGTTGATCCTCACCATGGCAGAATACGACGAAGCACTTAAGATTGCAGGCTGGTTAAAAAAACACTACCCTGATCTGAAAATCGCCGCCCGCGCACGGGATATCTTCCACGAATTTGAGTTCTTTAAACTGGGTGTGCAAATGGCACAACGCGAAACCTTCAACTCGGCCGTGGAGTTAGGCAGCCGCAGCCTCCATTTCCTGGGTTTTGGCCGGTATCAGGCCTATCGTGCTGCCCTGACCTTCAAACATCACGAAGACAGCATCATGCAGGAACTTTATGAACACTGGATCAAAGACGAAACCCATTTCTTCCGCGAATCGCGCCGGTTCTCCGAACAACTGACCGAAACCCTGCAGACGGAAAGGGATTTTTCTATTCACGACACCGACTGTGCCTGGGATGTCACCCCGGTGATAAATGAAAAGGCTGAAGAAACAGAGATTCCTGCTCCGTAAACAGTACCCCCTACACCTGAGATCAATCAGGATCAGTGCTTCGGAACTTGCTTCCGGCAGAGGCCTGCCCCTTGAAATTGAAATCTGCTCCAGGTGATGTCACGCTGGTGCTTAATGGAAGAAAAGATATCCCACGAAGAGGGCGGCAATGACACCGGCAAGGTCGGCCAGGAGTCCGCAAATCACTGCATACCTTGTATTTTTAATCCCTACGGAGCCAAAATAAACCGCCAGAATGTAAAAAGTGGTATCGGTGGCTCCCTGAAAGATGGAAGAGAGACGCCCCACGAAGGAATCGGCGCCATAGGTGGTCATGGCATCGACCATCATACCGCGGGCACCGCTGCCGCTAAGGGGTTTCATCAGGGCGGTGGGCATAGCCGGGATAAAATCGGTGTTCAAACCCAACAGCGAAACAATCCACGAAAACCCGGAAAGCAGCCAGTCCATGGCCCCGGAAGCCCGGAAAACCCCAATGGCCACCAGGATAGCCACCAGATAGGGAATAATTTTAACTGCTGTCTTGAATCCGTCAACGGCTCCTTCAATAAAAGCCTCATAGACATTGATCTTCCGGATAAATCCCGACAGGATGAAACCTGTGATGATGGAAAAGAGAATGACGTTGCTGACCAGGGCACTGATGTGGGTGATTTGTTCCTGTTCCAGGGTCGAGAAATACCAGATCAGGGCGCCGATCATCAGGGTGATGGAGCCCAGATAGGCCAATACAACCCGGTTGAGCAGATTGATTTTCTGGTAAACCGACACCGCTACCAGACCGGCAAGGGTGGAAAAATAGGTGGCAATCAGAATGGGAAGGAAAATATCGGCAGGATTGGCGGCACCTAACTGTGCCCGGTATACCATGATGCTCACCGGGATGATGGTAAGGCCCGAGGTGTTAAGCACCAGAAACATGATCATCGGATCGCTTGCAGTTTCCTTACGGGGGTTGGTCTCCTGCATCTCCTTCATTGCCTGCAGCCCCACCGGAGTAGCCGCATTATCGAGGTTGAGCATGTTGGCTGCAATGTTCAGGATGATTGATCCATAAGCCGGGCGGTCTTTCCCCAAAGCCGGGAACAACTTGTTGAAAAATGGACCGATGGCCCTGGCAAACAGTTTCACAACCCCTCCTTTCTCACCGACTTTCATGATCCCCATCCACAAGGTCAGCACCCCGGTCAGCCCCAGTGAGATCTCAAATCCGGTTTTAGCGCTGTCGAATGTGGCATTTACCATCAGACTAAAGACTTCCGTATCCCCCAGGAATAAAAGTTTGGCCAGCCCGACGATAAAAGCGATCAAAAAAAAGAAGACAAAAAGGTAATTGAGTGCCATACCTTCAACTGTTTGTTTCGCAAATGTGAGGAAATTCCAGCAGGAATCAAAATAATTCAGTCGACTGTTCTGCCCAGAAAGGAACAGTATTTGTATAGGAAGTAAAAAAAACGGATATGAAAAAGTTACTGTTTTTTCTGATGTGGTTTCTGATTGCATCAGGGTCGGCCGGCGCGAAGGAATCCCGGCGTGAAGCAAGAAAAGCCCGGGAAAAAGAGAGAATGGAAGAAGTAATGCAGTGGATCAGGAACAGGGAGCTGCGTTTTGTGGCCCGAACTGCACATCCGATGGGTGGAGAGACAATTCATCTCACATCCATTTATACCCTCGACATCGTCAATGATTCCATCTCGGCCTGGCTGCCTTTTTATGGAGTGGCCTACCGTGCTGAATACGGCGGAGGAGAGGGAGGCATCAAATTCAATGAAATAGTCCGTTTTATTGAATCCCGGGAGAGTAAAAAAGGTTCTGACCTGTCGATGGAAGTCCCATCCCACGGGGAATTTTACAGGCTCCACCTGTCGGTTACCCACTCGGGTTTTGCAACCCTGGTCGTTTCGGGATCAAACCGGCAGTCGATTCACTTCTCAGGAATCGTCGAAAAACTGCCTGAAGTAAAGAAGGTGAGAAATTTCTGAGCCAACATTCCGGGTAAAATTTTCACTTAGCGATATTTATTGTAAATTTCGCCCTTAATTTTATTTACCAATTACAATAAATATTTGCACAATGAATAAAAAACTACCCTCTATCCTGTTAATTGCCTTTGCTGCCATTGTGAGTTCCTGTGGAAGTCACGAAAATTTTAAGGTTGATGAAGTGTACAATGGTTTTAAACTCGTTGAAAAACGATTTGTCAAAGAAGTCAACGCCGAATGTCTCTACTTTATCCACGAGAAAAGCAGCGCCCGGCTACTGAAAATCGCTGCCGACGATCACAACAAACTCTTCAACATAGCCGT
>CAZLDP010000410.1:0-3169 GCA_964558145.1 uncultured Prolixibacteraceae bacterium
TTGCTATCACTGGATTTTGAGTCCAGCGCGTCTACCAATTCCGCCACCCGGGCCTGTAGAGGGTGCAAAACTAACAATTTTTTTAATTACCTGATTCCATCTTCCTCCTTGGAGGGAAAATTTTGATGCAAGCAGGCGTTGTTCCTTTTATCACTAAATTGCGTAAAGTTTGAAAAGGGGATAAACCATGGCCGATGATGTTAAACTTTTCAACCAGATCAGGGAAGGGGACCGGAAGGCTTTTAAAATTCTGTTTGAAACCTGGTATGCCCCCCTTTGCCATTATGCTTCCTATTTTCTGAACGACGACGATCAGGCAGAAGAGGTTGTGCAGGAGCTTTTCGTGAAACTGTGGGAAAAGAAATCGGAGATGGTTGTGGAATCATCGCTGAAGCGTTATTTGTTCAGGGCGGTACGAAACCAGTGTCTGAACCTGATCCGGCAAAACAAGGTCAGACAGCTCCATGCCATGAAGCTCCGCGATGCCCTGTTGGCTGATGATTCTCCCGATGACTACCGGATTACTCCCGAACTCATGCTGAAAATTGAGGAATCTATTGCCGCATTGCCCGAAAAAAGGCAGGAAATTTTCAGATTGAACAGGCAGGAGGGGCTTAAATATCGTGAAATAGCTGAAAAACTGGGTATTTCAGTCAAAACTGTAGAGGTGCAGATGGGTATGGCTCTTAAAACGTTACGCGAAAAATTCCGTTCCTTTCTTTTTTCGTTTATTTTCTGAACAAACATTAGGGGTCTTGGTTAAGGTAATTGTCATTTATTCGAGATGGAAGAGATGAAAAACAAAACAGAGGCTAACTGGGATTTGCTGGCAAAATATCTGAGCGATGAAGCCAGTACTTCTGAAAAGGCGGAAGTGGAAGCATGGGCCGGACGGTCGGGCGACAATTCTGCAAAGTTGGCCACAGGAGAGGAGATCATGAAAAAAACGAGTTTGTTTTTCAGAACCCGAAAATTCGATCCTGCTGCAGCATGGGAAAAGATTGAAGGGGAACTGCATGATACCCCGGCGGTCAGGCACCTGGTTCCTTCCTCTCCCCCACGTTCTTTGAGAAAAGTTTTCCTGCGCGTCGCGGCTTCCGTATTACTGGCTTTTGCCCTTGGTTCGGCCGGATATTTCATCGGGATCAGGCAGCACCGAACGGCTGTTTTTACGGAAGTCATTTCGGATGAAGGCCATGTGTTGCAGGATATTTCACTTCCCGACGGCACGCGGGTATCGCTGAACCGCAGTTCGAGGTTAACCTACCCGAAACTTTTTTCCGGAAATACGCGGGAGGTGATGATCGAGGGGGAAGCTTTTTTTGATGTGAAACCCGATGCGTCAAAACCTTTTGTGATCACAGCAGGAAATGCCCGCATCAGGGTGCTGGGAACCTCATTCCATGTTAGCGCGAGGCCTGGGGACAAAACCGTGGAGGTCGTGGTGGAAACCGGTAGGGTACAGGTGGTTTGTCCTGCAGTGAACTCTTCGTTGCACGGGGAACTGACCCTGGTTCCAGGTGAAAAGGGAGTACTCTTCAATGAAAACAACCAACTGGTCAAGTCGTTGAACGACAATCCCAATGTGACCGCGTGGAAAACCAATGAACTCATCTTTGACAAGACCTCATTAAGGGAGGTGATTGCCGACCTGGAAAAGGTATACCATACCGAAATCCAGCTTTCCGATCCTTCTCTGAATGAACGGGTCCTGACTGCCCATTTCAATAACCAGCCTGTCGATTTCATCCTGGAAGTGATCCGGCTGACTTTCAGCCTTGAATTGACGGCACAAAACGGACAGTATTTTCTGACAGCCGCTGAAAAACGACAAAATCAAAAGCCATGAAAACAATTAAAATCAACAGACTGATTCTCCTGACCGCGGTATCGCTTGTGATGCTGCTCCTTTTGCCCCTGGCACAGTCGGCTCAGGAACTCAAAAAAGGTACCGCCGCTCTCGACCAGAATATCAGCATTTATGCCGAAGAAGAGCCTCTGTCGGGTGTGATCGAAAAAATCTGCAAATACCTGAAGATCGATTATTCTTACAATGCGCAGCTCATTTCCGACAAAAAGGTCACCCTGAATATCTCCAACAAACCGGTAAAATATGTCCTCGACAAGCTGATGAAGGACTTTTACCTGATTTTCGAGATCGAAGACAACCTGATGGTGGTCAGGGAATATGTACCGATCGATGAAAGTATCGATATTGAACGGGCATCGCGCGATTTTGGTGTGAACCGGGGTTTTCTCATCGAGGATCCCCGGCAGAAATCGGTCGCCATCAAATTCAAGACAGCCAGTAATCTGATCATCCTCCCCGTAACCATCAATGGTTCCGATACCCTTAACTTTATCTTGAATACCGGTGTGAGATCCCCCATCATCACGGAACTTCCTTTTGTGAAAAAACTGAATCTGAACTACATGATGCCTGTGGAAATTAAAGGGCTCGAGGAAGGGGAGACCCTTACCGCCTACCGTTCGGGGAACAATGTCATCGAACTCGACGGGATGGTCGCCAGGAACCAGGAAGTGCAGATGATCATCGACGAGAATTTTCAGATCTCCCATATGCTGGGAATCCCCGTTCACGGGCTGATTGGCTATAACCTGTTCAAGGACTACATTGTCAGGATCGATTACGAGAATGAGAAGCTGGTCTGTTACCGTCCCGAGCACTTTAAATACCGTGACCGGAAAAACGACATCATTCTGCCGCTTCAGTTTGAAGGGAACAAACCGTTAATCAGGACCAGCATCATGACCGACACCCGGGAAGAGGTCCCGGTAAAACTGCTGGTAGATACCGGAGCCAGCGATGCTCTCTGGCTGTCGGAGAATTCCGATGAACGGATCAAATTACCCCAAATCCACATCGAAACATTCCTGGGGAGGGGTCTCAACGGGGATCTTTTTGGGACTAAGGGTAGAATCGATGCAATTTGGGTGGGCCCCTTGGTGCTGTCCCGACCTATCGTGGCTTTCCCCGAGGACGAAATGATCAGGCAATTGATTTCATTAAACGACAGGAATGGGACGCTGGGAGCAGAAATCCTGCGACGTTTCCTGGTTACCATCGACTACCGCAATGCGCGGCTGACCCTTTCTCCCACATCCCGCGTGAAGGAAGATTTTAAATACAACATGAGCGGAATGGAGG
>CAZLDP010000411.1:0-3165 GCA_964558145.1 uncultured Prolixibacteraceae bacterium
GTCTTTGTGCTCAGCCGGAAGGATTACCCATCCTATCACCCGCTGATGGCCGAGATGCCCAATTTCCTCAACAACTATTTCAGCATGCATAGTTTCACACTGGTCTTTCCCATGCAATCAGGGGTGGCTGAGGAAATCCAGTTCAATGCAACTAGTCCTTCGATGTACGAACCACTGTCGGGCTCTTTTGACAAAGGAGATGACTTGCTCAGGATCGTAACCAGGCTATTCCGGAAGAAATAATCCTGCCGTATGGCAAGGAGAAAAAAGGTTACCCCCCGAAGGAAGCAACCTTTTAAATATCATTATTTAAGCACGTTACACCACGTAGGTTGAACTGGCAGTTTCACCGCCGCGGCCGGTCCAGTTGGTATGGAAAAACTCCCCGCGGGGCCGGTCAACCCTTTCGTACATGTGGGCGCCAAAGTAGTCGCGCTGGGCCTGTAAAAGGTTGGCCGGAAGCCGCTCGCTGCGGAAACCATCGAAATAACAGAGGGCCGAGGTAAGGGCCGGCACCGGAATACCATAGGTTAACGCGGTGGCGCAAACTCTTCTCCATCCCTCCTGGGCAGCTTCTACCTTATCCTTGAAGAAGGGATCAAGGAGAAGGTTGGGCAGGGCAGGATGGGTATCAAAGGCTTTCTTGATATCTCCCAAGAAAGCCGAACGGATGATGCATCCTCCGCGCCACATCAGGGCGATTCCGCCGTAATTCAGATTCCAACCATATTCTTTGGCTGCTTCCATCATCAGGTTGTATCCTTGGGCATAGGAGATGATCTTTGCCCCGTAAAGCGCCATCTTTAAATCGTCGATGAATTGTTGTTTGTCACCCTTAAATTCCATTTTTGGGCCCCTCAGCAACTTACTGGCTTCCACACGCAGCTCCTTCTGGGCCGACAAGCAACGGGAGAATACCGATTCTCCGATCAGTGTCAGCGGAATCCCCAGATCAAGAGCTGATATTCCGGTCCATTTGCCTGTACCTTTTTGTCCGGCGGTATCAAGAATCTTCTCTACGATGGGTTCTCCGTCTTCATCCTTGAAGGCCAGGATGTCGCGGGTGATCTCGATCAGGTAACTGTCTAACTCTTCGGTGTTCCATTTCTTGAAGATTTCATGCTGGCTGAAAGCGTCCATTCCCAGGAGGTCTTTCATCAGATGATAGGCTTCATTGATGATTTGCATGTCGCCATATTCAATCCCGTTGTGCACCATTTTTACAAAATGGCCGGCGCCGCCTTCGCCGACCCAGTCGCAACAGGGGGTACCATCTTCCACTTTGGCAGCAACTGCCTGAAAAATCTCCTTCACATGGGGCCATGCGGCAGGTGAACCACCCGGCATCATAGAGGGCCCGAGCAATGCCCCTTCTTCTCCCCCTGAAACTCCGGTTCCGATAAAGAGCAACCCTTTGCTTTCCACATACTTCGTGCGCCTGATAGAGTCGGGAAAATGGGAGTTACCCCCGTCAATGATGATATCGCCCGGCTCAAGATGGGGAAGCAGCAATTCAATGAAATCATCGACCGGCTTCCCTGCTTTTACCAACATCATCACCTTGCGGGGACGCTCCAGCGAGGCAACCAACTCTTCAATACTGTGGGCTCCGATGAATTTCTTTCCTGCCCCGCGACCCTGTATAAAGTCGTCTACTTTAGATACCGTCCTGTTATATACAGCAACGGTATACCCTTTACTTTCCATATTCAGGACCAGATTCTCACCCATCACGGCCAATCCGATCAATCCGATGTCAGCTAACTTTTTCATTTTTGTAACTTTTTATATAATTAAATATCAATTAAATACGAAATCCGAATTCCATGAGTTTACAAATGATATGATCTGGCACATTTGTAATTTCAAGGGTATATGCCCCGAATTCCCTTCTGACCGGATAATCTCCCCTCAACTTTTCAAACAGGAGAGGATTTCTGCGCAAATCCCGGTCATCAGCCGATATAGGGTAGGTGGCAAGTATTGCCTTCCGCACAATTTCTTCTTCATTCAGGCCATACCCATCGAGAGGAATGGTGCTTACGGGAAGAAGCTCCACATCGCATGGCTTCCATTCGTCAAGACCCAGCGAAAAAAAGCGGCTGACAGCCCTTACACTCATCATCGTGCCGTTAGCTTTCCCGTCGCGGGAGTACCCGGCGATATGCGGGGTAGCCAGGAAACATTTCCCCATCAGCTCCAGATTCAGGTGGGGTTCGTTTTCCCAGCAGTCAATGATCAGATCACTTACAGTATGGCTTTCAAAAGCTGACAGAACAGCTTCCGTATCAAATACTTCTCCCCTGCAACTGTTGATCAGTAAAGGTTTCCGGACCAGTCCATCAAGGAACTTCCGGTTAACCAAATGCCAGGTGGCATCTTCGCCATCAGGATTAAGCGGCACATGAAAGGTGATGATATCGGCCTTGCGACAAATCTGCTCCAGGGGGGTAAACTGTTCCGGTCCCTCAACCCTTTCCCGCGGCGGATCATTCAACAGAACCTTCATGTCAGAAAGCCTGCTGATCCGCTCTACCTTTTTCCCCACATTCCCTACGCCCACAATTCCGATAACGGTATCTTTCAGAGGCCGGTTACGGCGAACCGACCAGGAATAAAGGGCAGCAGCGATATACTGCTCCACGCTGCCGGCATTGCAACCCGGAGCATTGGTCCAGCTAATCCCGGCCCGTTGACAATATGCAGTGTCGATATGATCGAAACCAATGGTCGCGGTGGCTATTAATTTCACGGACGAACCCGCCAGCAATTCTTCGTTGCAAAGGGTACGGGTCCGGGTGATCAATGCATCGGCATCCCGCACCACTTCCCTCGTTGTCTTGCTCCCCGGCAGGTAGACCACATCGGCTACCGGTTCAAAAACTCCCCGGATGTAGGGTATTTTGTCGTCAATTACGATTTTCATAACAAAATGCTAAAATTAACCACATCGTAGGTCAGATCATGTCAGAATTTTTGTGTCAACATTCTGTTTATATTGTGTCTAATGTGTTTAACGCACATAGTATTCCCGAACAACTTCTTCCAAAATGCGGGAAGTGCGGGCTGCGGATTTCCCGGTACTCGCACATTCTCCTTCACCCCTAAGGGCGCTGACCACCTGGTTGATCAGGTTAAACTGAATATTTTCAGGGTTTACAAACC
>CAZLDP010000412.1:0-3154 GCA_964558145.1 uncultured Prolixibacteraceae bacterium
CAGCTCAGACACCCGCAGACCGCAACTGTACCATGTTTCAAGCATCGCCCTGTTGCGCTGCCCTTCTGGTTTGGTAATATCAACCGAATCGATCAGCAGATCAATCTCCTCCATCGATAAAATATCGGGAAGTTTCCTTCCAATTTTGGGAGATTCCAGAAGTGTGGTGGGATCGTTCGTTACCTTCTCTTCAATCAACAGGTACTTGTAAAACGATTTAATTCCGGAAATTGTCCGGGCTTGTGTACGGGGACTGACACCTTTCTGGTTGAGCCATTCTATAAATTTCTTAAGGTGCGAAAGCTTCACTTTTTCGGGTGACAGCTTTTTGTACTCTTCATCTAAAAAAGCGATTAAC
This sequence comes from uncultured Prolixibacteraceae bacterium, assembly GCA_964558145.1. Classification (GTDB taxonomy): domain Bacteria; phylum Bacteroidota; class Bacteroidia; order Bacteroidales; family Prolixibacteraceae; genus UBA1413. The sequence goes on from CAZLDP010000412.1 coordinate 359, forward strand.
TTATTGATGTCGTTCACATAGGCCGACACGGAGTTTTGTGAAAGAGATTTCTCGAGCCTTAAAAAATTCTCATATCCTTTCTTGCTCTCTGACCATTTCATACCATTAATTTATTATGTTTGTTTGATCAAATAAATAGTTGATAATATTTTAAAATCTCAGTTCACGAATTAAATACAGCTATTTAGTCTGGAGGAGGGTCTCCATTTTTCATTACGAAACCATGCCTCGAAAAGTTGTATTAAGATAAAAAAAATAATGATAATATATGAAAATTTTAATAATAAATGGTCCGAATCTCAATCTTTTAGGAATCAGGGAACCAAACGTTTATGGGAAAAGAACATTTGAAGAATTTATTCAAAAATTAAAGGCGGAACATGCCGGAATAGCTCTGGATTATTTCCAGTCAAACATTGAAGGGGAGATTGTAACGCAGATTCAGGATGCCGGATTTACATCCGACGGGATTATATTGAATGCAGGAGCCTATACCCATACTTCGGTAGCGATCCGGGATGCAATAGCTTCTGTATCCGCACCGGTAATCGAGGTTCATCTAACCAATCTTCTCACCCGGGAGAGTTTCAGGCACCTCTCCGTCATCGGTCCGGTATGCAGGGGGTCCATCATGGGGTTCGGGCTGGAATCTTACCGGCTGGCTCTTCTATGGTTTGTTGGAAGTGAATAATTTTCAGTTTTTTATCGGAAATCCACCACCTCGATCCCCGGATATTTTGCTTTGTTGAACACAAACTCGGTGTCGGCAATGGGAATATCTGTTTTCAGGTTGTTGACATAGATCCCGTAGAGGTTTCCGTCTTTCCCGTGCGTGACAAGGCTATGGATCACTTTGTCCCCTTTGTCGATCCCTACGGTCAGCTTGGTAAATTCCGTACTTTTCTTTTCAGGAATCAGGTCAATGTAGGCCACTACCTTGCCTCCTGCAGGTTTTTCCCCCACAAATTTGTACCCGTATCCTTCCTGGTACACATTGAAGATGGTTGTCGGATCAATCACTCCCTGTCCTTCCTCCCCGGCATTGCTGAGGGTAACCTGCCCCGCTTCTTCCATTAAGTTCCAAACTGTTTTTCCATCGCAGAAAATCTGCATTCCCATATCAGGAAGTTTCACCTGATATTTTTCCCCTTTCAGTAAAAGGGTACCACTGTTTTTCTCCTTGATTTTCATGGAAGGATTATCCATTGTAAAGCTGAAGGTCGCAGATATCGACCGGAAGGATTGCATATTTTTACTGGTCTCTTCCAGCAGGCTTTTTGCCTCCGGATCGCTTTGGGCTACCGCTCCGAATGTGCAGAAAATCAAGGCGGCAATGACTGTTTTTTTCATTTCTTCTATCTGATCTTTAATACTATTCTATTCCTGTTACATCTCTACTTCAAACCATTTGTCGATTTGATGATTTGATGATTTGTCGATTTCGCTCTTTACTTCGTTCTCAGTTCAGGTTACGCAATAATTGTTCCAAACTGTATTCGTCCTGTATAAAAACCTGTCGAGGCTTACTGCCTTCACTCTGTCCCACGATGCCTGCCTTCTCTAATTGATCCATTATCCTGCCCGCACGGTTGTAACCGATGGCGAGTTTCCGCTGGATCATCGAAGTAGAGCCCATCTGCGTCATCACCACAAGGCGTGCCGAATCTTCGAACAATTCATCCTTTTCTGTCAGGTCAGCATTTCCTGATTCGCCATCCTCATCCCCCTCCACTTCAGGCAGCGGGAATGCGGAGGGGAAGCCCTTCTGGTCGCCTATATACTTGCACAACTTTTCCACTTCCGGGGTATCCATGAAGGCACACTGAACACGGGTCATGGCGCTGCCCGCGGAAATCAGCATGTCGCCCTTTCCGATCAGTTGGTTGGCGCCCGGCGTATCGAGTATGGTTCGCGAGTCGATCATGGAAGCCACCTTGAAAGCAATCCGTGCCGGGAAATTGGCTTTTATGGTCCCCGTAATGATGTTGGTCGATGGTCGCTGGGTGGCAATGATCATGTGAATACCCACCGCCCTGGCCAACTGGGCGATTCGGGCAATGGGAAGCTCAATCTCCTTGCCGGCGGTCATGATCAGGTCGGCAAATTCATCGATGATTACTACGATATAAGGCATGTAATGGTGCCCCTTCTCGGGATTCAGCCTTCGCTGAATGAATTTGTCGTTGTATTCTTTGATGTTCCGGGTGTGGGCTTTCTTCAGCAGGTCGTACCGCTGGTCCATCTCCACATTCAGGGAGTTGAGGGTGTATTTTACCTTCTGTATGTCGTTGATGATCGGTTCCTCTTCACTGGGAAGCTTGGCTAAGTAGTGTTTCTCCAGAACCGAATAGAGGTTCAATTCCACCTTTTTCGGATCTACAAACACGAATTTGAGTTCAGCAGGATGCTTTTTGTATAACAGGGAGGCAATGATGACGTTTAGACCCACCGATTTTCCCTGACCGGTTGCACCCGCCACCAAAATATGGGGCATCTTGGTCAGGTCGAACATATAGGTCTCGTTCGAAATGGTTTTTCCAAGCGCCACCGGCAGTTCTGCAGTCGATTCAATGAACTTCCGGGATCCCAGAATCGACTTCATGGAAACCACTTCCGGATTCTGATTGGGAACCTCAATCCCGATGGTTCCTCTGCCGGGTATGGGAGCGATAATCCGGATGCCTAATGCGGAAAGGCTCAAGGCGATGTCGTCTTCCAGGTTTTTGATCTTCACGATCCGGATGCCCGGGGCCGGAACAATTTCATAGAGGGTGATGGTAGGCCCGATTGTAGCCC
>CAZLDP010000413.1:0-3140 GCA_964558145.1 uncultured Prolixibacteraceae bacterium
CAGGGAATTATTACATCAATGATCCGTTGTATACAATACTGTCAAAGAGATAACCTCAACTTGTCTATTGGTAGTAACATAATTATCTGATCAGTCGATTACCCTTGTCTTGTGTTTCTCGAATGGGAAATGCACTTGCAGCGGGCTTCGGTGGACAATGCCCACAAGGATTTTGGTATGTCTGCGTTTTGAAGTGTAAGAAGTTTTAACCGAAACTTACGCAGGTGGGGCCCCATTCCCTGATCGCGACCTTTCAATTCCAACAGGAATTTCGAATAACGAGCATACTTCGCTGAGCGTCGTTACCTCTTTTTGCCATCCTTCGGCATTATAAACCCTATGAGATTGGTAGTTTAAATTTCATCGTCACTTCCCCTGTTTCCTTGTTCACTTCGATGGTTTGGTTTTCCATGCCCATCTCTTTCCCAGTGGCCATTTTAAACAGGCCTGACAAGAACTGCATCCCGCTGTTCATTACGGTTTCTAATTCTTTCGACTGAATACTAAAAGTTGATCCATTGTTGCCGGCAGAGACTTCGGGCAATTTTTCCTGTTGTTCGGTATCATCGTCTGAAAAATCGATTTCATTTGCCGCAAGTTTTTCAGTTTCAGGAATGGATTCCTCCTGAAACAATTCAGCGCCCAAATCTTCATCCGGCCTTTTTCGTTCGGTTTCACTGATAAACTCTTCCAACTGCTGGATAAACTGGGAGCGGCCTTTCGTACTGAAATCGACGAAGTTGGTGCGGGCATCGCTTCCGAGTACCCCGTCGAACAGGCTTTGTTTTACAAGCAATCCTGAGGCAATTTGTTGTTCAATTGAATTGCGGGAAATAAAATTAAAGACTGTGAGTTTGTTACTTTTCTGTCCAATCCTGTCAATGCGCCCAATGCGCTGGTTCTTTTTGGCCGGGTTCCAGGGAAGCTCGAAGTTGATCAGCGTGTCGGCGATTTGCAAGTTGAGCCCTGACCCGCCTGCTTCGGTAGATAAAAACACTTTGTACTGCGGGTTTGACTCAAATTTCCGGATCAGTTCTCCACGTGATGGAACAGGGATGGAGCCATTCAGTTCCACGAACCCGATGTTGTTATTGCGCAACAGTTTCCCAATCAGTTTATGCACTTTCACCCATTCCGAAAAGATAATGATCTTCATGTTCTTGTTTGGAACGTCAAGCTCGTCAAGCAAAATATGCCGTAGTTCTTCCAGCTTTGGCGATTCGTAGGTTTTTTCGTCAATCAGGTAGGAAGAGTCACAAACCATCCGCATATTGGTCAGTAGTAGTTGCATCCGCTTTAGATCGTACGGGGTGAGGAACTTTTTTCGAATGATCTGTGCCAGCCCTTTGGCATAGGAAGCGTGATAGTCAGCCTGTAAAGGCGACAATTCTACCGGAATATTGATCTGGCGGAGGTTCGGCAACTGGTCAATCACCTTTCTTTTTTCGCGTCTGATCAGAACTTCTTCCAGCCGCTTGTTTAGTTTCTGCAGGTTATAATAGCCGTTTATCTTGTTGTACTTATCGGGATCAAACAGGCAATGCTGGTACGAAAATTCCCACAACGGTCCGAAAAACTCAGGGTCGAGGATGCCCATAATAGAAAAGATGTCGATCAGCTTGTTTTCGATGGGAGTGCCGGTAATGGCCAGTTTATGCTTGGCTTCGATGCGCTTCAGAGAAGAAGCTGTTTGCGTTTCATAGTTTTTTGCCCGTTGCGCCTCGTCTAATACCAGAAAATCGATGCCTGCATTGTTGATGGCAACCTGGTCGCGCAGCACGGTTTCATAATTGATAATGAAGAAGAAATAGCGTCCCTCTTTGTATTGCTGCTCCCGCTCGGCTGGTGTTCCCGAAACAACCAGGGCTTTTTCGTCCGAAAATTTTTCCACTTCTTTTTTCCATTGTTCTTTTAGCGAAGCCGGGCAAACCACCAGTGTTTTGGTAAACCCGAAGATCTCCTTTTTCAGGATAGCAGTCCCTATTGCCTGGATCGTTTTTCCAAGCCCCATTTCGTCGGCAATAATGGCTGTTTTCCTGAATAGTGCGAACCGGATGCCTTCTTTTTGATAATCATATAAATCTGCTTTTATTTTACTGAAATCAGGGACGATGCTTTTCTGAAGCTCTTCAAGCGCTTTCTTCTCAAAAGCAGCCTCAATCTTTTCTGACACTTCCGGGCGGATACAAATGCGTGGGTTTTGTGCCGCTTCATCCATAAAATTCAGCAAACCGGTAATTTTATCGTCTTCAATAAAACTGTTTTTTTTAAAGTAGCGGGAGATCAGGAGGTGTTCTTCAACGGGCAACTTTCCAGGGTAATACCAGCTTATTTTGTAATGATTCAAGGGGTCGCAATAAATTTCGATGAATGGGAAGGTCTTGTCTAATTTATCGAAAAGCTCTTTATTTTTTTTTAATGCATCAAAGGCAAACATGATGTGCTTAGAAGTCCCCAATTTGTTCAGGCGCGAATCCATGCTATTGCTGTATCCGGTTTCGCTTTCAAAATCACGTAAAAAAATTTTATACTCGATTCCCTTTTCGTTGGTCAATAGGTGGTCGCCGTAAATATTATCTGCCCACTGAATGCGGTACCCAGCTTTCTCGGCTTTCTGCTGCCGTTCTTTCAGCACCCGTTTGATCATTCCTTCCCGGGTGTATTTTTTATGCTCCAGCCGTTCTTTGGTATCCAGCAGGTGTATCTCACTTTCAACCTGTAACAGGCAGGCATACGAGCTTTTGTCCCATCCGGCCCCATTGTTGCCAATTTTGGGAACAACTATTCCTGATTCTTCGATCTCCAGGGTAATTTCATCCACTTTATTTTTTGATTCCTGACTCACAATTAGCTCGTAACGCGAAGCCGACTGCGACAAAATCTGGCACTGTCCATTGTTGAAAATGATTTCGCCCAAAGCCAGTTCTTGCTTGTTAAGCAGTTTGGCCAATTTCTGTTTTTGTTGAAAGATGATTTTCTGAATTTCCATATGGACTTTTTAAACAAATTAAAGATTTCAATTTCCCCAAAGATAATTCTAAATTGAATTAGACGGGAAGAAGATAATTGATTTAAACCTTAAATGCACCAGCCATCAGCATTTGTGGCTAGTCCTGTTTTAGGATAGCTTTAATTTCTCT
>CAZLDP010000414.1:0-3137 GCA_964558145.1 uncultured Prolixibacteraceae bacterium
GTTCATAAGCAATTCGGACTTAACCACCGGCGAAGATATTTCGACCAGGAGTATCCCATCAGAAAAGGAAATATTACGGGTATAGGCGGACAAGGCATTTCCCATCAGTTCATGCCAGTGTTCCACTATTTCCACAGCTTTCATCCGGTACCCGAATTTATTTTCACGAATAAAATCACCCAGCACATCTCCGATGCTTCTGACGTTGCTTCTTCTCATCTGATCAGGGATATAACTCCGTCTGCCACCCTGAAAATCCGGTAATCGGGAGCGATGCCCTGTAAGATCGAATCAAGATGGTCGCGGTTGGTGTCTGTAATAAAGATTTGGCCAAACTGATCCCCGGCCACCAGGGATACTATGTGTTCCACCCTTTCCTTGTCGAGTTTATCGAAGATATCATCTAACAAGAGAATCGGTTTAATTCCGGAGAGATTCCGGATAAATTCAAATTGGGCCAGTTTGAGGGAAACCAGATAAGTTTTCTGTTGTCCTTGCGATCCAGTTTTCTTAAGCGGGTATCCCCCGATGGTAAGAATCAGGTCATCCTTGTGAATACCTTCGGTGGTATACTGCAGGGCCCTGTCAGCAGCCACCGAATTCCTGAGCAGAATTTCAAAAGGAGTGGCGCTCAGGCCCGACAAATAGTCGAGGCCCACAACTTCCTGACAGCCGGCAATTTTGGAATAATACTGCTGAAAGACAGGAATCAGGTTTTTAACAAATTCGTTTCGCAACCGGTAAATTTCTTCTCCGTAACGTATCAGTTCAGTGTTGTAGACCTCAAGCATTTCCCCGTCGGATTGTCTGCCCGGCGCCATTTGTTTCAGCAGGTTATTCCGCTGGATCAAAATCCGGTTATACCGGATGAGGCTTTCCAGATAAGCTGGATTATACTGGGAGATGACCCCATCCAAAAATTTCCTGCGCTCCTCACTTCCGCCCAGTACCAGACTTGCATCAGAGGGAGAGACCATTACCAGCGGAAAAAGTCCGATGTGATCTGCCAGCCGTTTATAAAGCTTTCCGTTTCGTTTTAATTGTTTCTTCTGTCCGTTCTGAAAACCGTAAACAATGGTTTCTTCCTGTTCCTCGTGCTGGTATTTCCCCTGGAGCATGAACCAGTTCTCGTTATGGGTTACATTCATCAGATCGCTTGTGCTGAAAAAACTCTTTGAGAAGGAGAGTGCGTACAAAGCATCTAACATATTGGTTTTTCCGGCGCCGTTATTGCCTATTAGTGCGTTCAGGCGGGGCGAAAACTCCACATTAGCTTCCCTGATGTTTTTAAAATTTACGACAGACAGCGATTTCAAGTGCATAACGATGGATTTAAACGCAAAATTAGACAAAAAAAGGGGTTGAGGTTTGAATATTAACGGAATGATGTTGATTAATCTTCAAAATTATAAAGCTCCAGACAGGCTGATTTTGAAAAAAAAGCTAATTTTGCGGCACAATTTTGAAACAGTTACAAAATGGCTAAAAAGAAGAAAACAACGCACGACAATCTGCAGGAAATTGAAAGTGCACTGACCCGAACCGAACAATTCATTGAAGATCACCAAAACATAATATTATATGTAATCGGGGGTATTGTCCTTGTGGTGGTAGCATACCTTGGGATCACGCGATTTTATGTAGAACCGCGTGAAAAAGAAGCACAGTCGCAGATGTTCATGGCCGAGCAGTATTTTGAAAAAGACTCTTTTAACCTTGCCCTGAATGGCGACGGCAACTATCTGGGGTTCCTGGACATCATTGATGATTATTCGATTACCAAGCCCGCCCGGTTAGCCAGGTTTTATGCAGGTATTTCCTATCTGCGGCTGGGGCAGTTCGAGGAAGCGGTTGATTATCTCCGGAAATTCAAAACCGATGATGTGATCCTGGGCCCTGTTTCACAAGGCGCTTTGGGCGATGCCTATCTCGAGCTGGGAGATCAGGAGAAGGCGTTGACTCAGTATGAAAATGCCATTAATCTTTCGGAAAATGACCTGACCACTCCCATCTATCTGATGAAGGCAGGAAACCTTTTAGAGAACATGGGTAAGCAGGAAAAAGCGCTGAAGTATTATACCCGGGTAAAGGAGAAATTCCCGGAGACCAATGAGGGAAGAATGGTCGACAAGTATATTGCCCGGCTTTCTCTCAAGAAATAACACGAAGTAAAAAGCATAATGATATCCTCCCTTCGGGGAGGTTTTTTTGTATTATGGCCACCAGAAATCTATCCGCAATCGACGTACAGTCAATCCCCGACGCATCGGGAATGCGGTTTGGGATCGCAGTGTCAGACTGGAATCCTGAGGTCACCGGAGCGCTCCTTGAGGGTTGCATCCGCACATTGAGCGAGCAGCATGTTTCAGATGAAGACATGGAAATACTCCATGTTCCGGGAAGCTTTGAACTTCCTCTGGCTGGACAGTTACTTGCCGAAAAGGGAAGATTTGATGCAGTGATCTTGTTGGGATGTGTGATCCAAGGTGAAACCCGTCATTTTGATTATATCTGCCAGGGGGTTACGCAAGGCATCATGGATCTGAACCTTCAATTCGGACTTCCCTTCATTTTCGGGATCCTGACCACACTTGACCAGCAACAGGCTCTCGACAGGGCAGGCGGCAAACACGGAAACAAGGGTGTGGAAGCAGCAAGCACGGCTATCCGGATGGTTACCATTAGGCAAAGCTTCAGATAATAAACAAGAAAGCCACCTGTCATCTGACAAGCGGCTTTCTCTACTGATCTGAATCTGACTTCACACCCTACGGACGAGGTTGCTGCATGCGCTCCCTCCTCCGTATCTCCTGTTCTTGTTTGTATGTTTCGTATTGTTTGTACTGTTCAGCCGAAAAAAGGGCTTTGAATTCATTGTCTTTATCCTGCTGTTGTTTTTCCATTTTGGCCCTCCATTCGTTCCTCTGGGCTTCATTCATGTCCCGGAAATTTCCCTGACCCCGGTTTTCCATCATCATTTTGGCATATTTTAGGTTAATTTCAGTAACCTTGGCCTCCTGACCTTCGGCAAATTTTACAAACTCGCCAATCTGGCTGGTCTGCCGTTTGGCCATATCCTCCGGATTAAACTGAGGCCTGCCCCCCGGTCCGCCTGGTCCCCTGCGCTGGTACTGCTC
>CAZLDP010000415.1:0-3126 GCA_964558145.1 uncultured Prolixibacteraceae bacterium
GTTGTCAACGGTTAATCCATCTATTTCAAACAATATATCGTCTTCCTTGTCGCAATCCGAAAAAATTGTTGCTATTGCAAAGCATAAAGCTATTACTGCCAGGTTTCTCAAATTCAATCTGTTTTTTAACATGTTACAAATAGTTTAATTTGACACTCTGTTGGATACTTTGCTATTTATAGCAGTATACTTCTTTTATTCCAGATAATGATTAGATGGGTTAAACCTGTAAATTGTTGCGTTGTGCTGCCCTTCTTTTTGACTTTTGCCTGACAGTTGGCAATATAGTCTATAGCAGGTTGGGGACGACATCCTTATCCGCCGTTACAAAACTAAATATAGAGCAGTGGCGCACGAAAGCAGCAGGCTGACATTCAGTTATTTAGAGCCTCTAATTTTGGCAGGTTTATTTTTCTGCCTTGACGATCTTTACAAATCGCTGGTATGTTTCATGCCAGTTGAGGGTTTTCGAAGGCAGATACTGGATCGCTTCGAACGAGTCGGTCACGATCTTTCTCATTTCTGCCAATGATTCCACGTAGCCCAATCCACGCGCCTGTATCCGGATATTCCCGATGGCGGTAGCTTCGACCGGGCCGGCAAGAACGGGCAGTCCGGTGGCATCGGCTGTCAACTGGCATAGGAACCGGTTATTGGCGCCTCCACCGATGATATGTATTTTTTCCACCGGTTTTTTAATCAGTTTCTCGATCTGGTCGAGTGTGTACTTGTATTTCAGAGCAAGGCTGTCGTAGATGCAACGAGCAATAGCTCCTTTGGAGGCTGGTATAGGTTGCCCGGTTTTGTGGCAGAAATTCCGGATGGCTTCCGGCATGTCGGGAGGGTTGAGGAAGGCATTGTCGTCAGGATCAATCAGGCTCACAAAGGGTGGTTCGGTCTTGCTCATCTCCACAATGTCGCTCCAGGAGAGTACGGTCTCGCTGTCCCATTTGCGTTTGCACTCCTGAATGGGCCATAGTCCCATGATGTTTTTCAGGAAGCGAATGGTTCCGTCAATGCCACCCTCGTTGGTGAAATTGAGCGCTCTTGCTTCTTCAGAAACCAGGGGGACCGGACTCTCAATGCCCATCAGCGACCAGGTGCCGGAACTGATATAGACCCAGGTGCCCTTCCCGGCGGGAACGGAGGCTATTGCCGAGGCTGTATCGTGCGATGCCACGGCGATACAGGGAACCGGCTCGCTTCCTGTTTCCGTGCACACATCTTTGGTGAGCGCTCCAAGGATACTCCCCGGGAGAATGATCTCTTCCACCAGGTTGTGCGGTATACCCGCTGCGTCGAACAACCTGAATTCCCATTCGGGTTTGCCGGGTTTCAACATCTGGGAAGTACTTGCAATGGTGTATTCATTCTTGCGAACCCCCGTGAAGAGGAAGTTGAGGGCGTCGGGAGTGAAAAGCAGGCTGTCGGCGATTTTCAGGGCTTCCAGTTTGGACTGGTAGGCAGAGAAAAGCTGGAAAAGGGTATTGAACTGCATGAATTGGATACCCGACAGTTCATAGGTCTCCTTTTCGGACATCAGCTTGAAAAATTCTTCCATGCTGGTATTGGTCCGCCCATCGCGGTATGCAAAAGGAAGTCCTGTCAGGTGGCCGTCGGAAGTTACCAGGGCATAGTCGACGCCCCAGGTGTCGATTCCTATCGACTCGGGTTGTATTTTATACTCCTGGATGCATTTTGCCAATCCGGTCTTCAATTCTTCGAATAGTGAAAAGATGTTCCAGAAATAGTGCCCGTGAATGAGCGCCATCTGGTTGTTAAACCTGTGGATTTCTGTGATATTCAGTTTGTTGTTGACCAGGCTCCCCAGGAGGGCCCTTCCGCTTGACGCCCCCAGATCGAAGGCTAAAAAGTGATGCTCTTTCATTTTGTTGTCTACTGTTAGATGTATTATTTAAAAACTAAGCTATAAAATTCTTGTCTTTGCCGGCGCCCGGGCGGGGACTCGGGTGCGGACGGCAATTAATCTATGTATAACCATAATGAATTTGCAGGTTCAATTTACATTTTTACCCCGGTTTAAATCCGAATCCTTTATTTTTCGAAGAAATGTTTGTCTGAAAACAGGATGTACTGTTTCCAGTCGTATGCTGTGATATTATGAACTCCCTCTCTGATGTGATAACCTACCTGGTTCATGACCGGTTGGTTCAGGAGCGGCATTTCCGGAGAGGGAAGCGCCTTTAGACCATAAAGTGCGTAGACGGGGGAGGCATAATGTCCGGCAAGGTATTCCCCTTTGGGATCGGCCCACAAATCCTTTTCGGCGCTGGCGATGTAAACGGGCCTCGGCGCGATCAGTGCGATCAGTTCGTGCTGGTCGACGGGCAGATTGTTTTCGTTGCGGCTGTACTTGTTAAAATTGTCGCAAAACCAGTGTGGAAAAGCAGTATTGATGCGCTCCACAGTTTCCCCGAATTTGCGGCGCGACAGGGCGGCTCCGCCACAACCCGAGTTGTTGGAGATCACAATGGCGAACCGCTGATCAAGAGCCCCGGCCCAAAGGGCCGTTTTCCCAAGCCGTGAATGACCGATCACCACGACTTTGGAAGCCTCCACCATGGGGTCTGTTTCCAGATAATCCAAAGCCTGGCTCAACCCCCACGCCCAGGCAGAAATGGCTCCCCATCCGGTAGGCCCTGGCTGTGATTCTCCTTCTTTGTACCCAAAGGGATGAACCCCATCGGAAAAATCATCGCGGTCGGGGTCTACATCCCCGTAATAGAGGGTTGCAACCCCGTATCCTGCATCCAAGATCAGTTGTACAGGCCAGCGCTCGGTGGATGCCCCCCGGCTTTGTTCTGTCATGGTGTTGTTTGAAACTCCCAAAGAGGGGTTGTTCCTGCTCCACGATCCGCTGATTATCACCTTTGGGTCGGTAGTTACCGTATGATTTCCATAAAAATTGTAGCCCAGGAACAGGGGGGCTTTTGCCTTGTCTTTCGGGAGATAGATCAGCAACTGAACCGCAATTTCCCTTTCCCCCTTTTTCAGCAACATCTCCACCTGTTTCCGGCGGCCATTGGGATAGGGTGTCTCCTCACTCTCCTCTATAATCCGGAATCCGGTCATTTTCAGTCCGGCAGGAATCTTCCCGTATACCTC
>CAZLDP010000416.1:0-3126 GCA_964558145.1 uncultured Prolixibacteraceae bacterium
GGGAAGAGAAGCCAGGCTGGCTTCCGGACTTACGATCATCCACTGGGAATAGTTGATTAAAGAATGGGTGGGTACATAACAACGTACATTCATCCCTTTGCTTTTCCCATATTCTTTCGCGAAGGTAAAACACTCGTCCAACGCCCGGTAATAGAGATGGTATTTCAGTTTATTGGACAGATAGGTGTTTTCGGCTGAGGTATGCTGTGGCTGCCAGTCGAAGCCATAATATTCTTTCCACGCTTCCTTGAACGATTTGCTGTAGCCGGCTTTTGCCCAGAACTCAGGTTCCTCTAAGTAGATGGCATCAATCCCGGCGTCAATCACCCGTTTGATATGTACCTCCTTCAGGTAGTTCAAGAAACTTTTGGTCGGAACAATATAGGGTGTTGACCTGCTTACACCGTGCCAGAGGGTGTCACCCTGACGGTTAACTTGTCCGTCGTCCCAGTGCGGCTTCCCATCCCACTCTCCGTCGAAATAAGGTTTGTACCTGCCTCCCCAGGCGATCCCGGTCATAAAATGGGTGATATACCCGCGGTCGCGCCAGCTTTGAACGCGCTGTTCGAAGGTCATATCCTCACTGTCACTCACTCCATATACAATTGCCACGTCTGCCCTGATATCAGTTGTCGGCTTCCAGGGACTACCCGTTTGAAAAGCGGTTTTCTCTGTTTGCGGCGGATGTTTTGCCTGGTGAGACTTATTCAGGTTGCAACCGGTAAATTGCGAATAGAGCAAAAAACTTATTAAGAATAATTCTAATTTAGAACTCATGCTTCTTATTTTTATTGAAAATCATCCGGATATTGAAGATTTTGAATTATTTCGCCTCCATATAAGCGAATCCAGGAACGAAACCCCTCTTCCCCTTCAGTCAGTTCGATGATTCTGGCCCCATTGGGCTTTAAATCGTTATACACGTTGTCGCATCCACTGAAACGTCCGTAGATAAAGAACATCTTGTTCCAATATACTGCAAAATCGCTGTTGTGATCATGCCCCACAAAAACAGCTTGAACATCCTTCATCTCTTTCATGGAGACAAACATCCCGGAGTTTATTTTGGGAGAAGCGATATTTTCTCCGCGTGTTCCGATCATTCTCCCGTTTTCGTCGTCGCGCGAAGCTTCCTTATGCTCAGGAAGCGGGATATGAAAAAATGCAAGCGATGGGATGGGCGTTCCGCCATTCATTTGGGTGAAAGCCTCGCTTTGCTTCCTGTACCAGGCTATCTGATCAAAATGAATATGTCCGTATGTTTTAGGAATATCTTCGATTGTTGCTCCGCGGTTCGAATCCAGTATATAAAGAACCCGGTTGATTTTGTTCTCTTTGGGTGAGGAAAGGGTTATTGCACAGTTGGTGACCCCGTAAATTCCCTCCGTTCTTGTATTCAGGTTCCCAGGAATAGTCATGATGATGTCAAGCATTTCTTCCCGTGTTTTATCGTATTCCTCATCATGATTCCCAAAAGCCACGGCAAACGGGATCTTTCGGGCAGCTATCGGTTCCAGGATTTGTCGTATCGACGCTTCAGCCGGTTCTCCGAAAATGACATCACCGGTATGGATCACCAAATCGGGCTTTTCCAAATCCAGCATTTGGATTACGTTTTTCAATGCTCGTTCCGATTTAGGATTTCCGGCAATATAATGTGTATCAGTAAACTGCAATATTTTAAACTTTCCATCCTTATTAAAGAACAATCCGGATTTTGAATGGTCATTTGTAACGGATGGGGTTTTTAAAGAAAATAGACCGGCAACGGACTTCGTTGCCATCATCCCCGCCATTCCGGCAAGAGCTGAACCTTTTATAAAGGTTCTTCTGTTTAAATGTTTTTCCATAATTTCATTCGTTTTATTTATTAAATGTATTATTTTCAGTCATATAGCCATGGGTCGCCTGTATAGGCAGTGCCCACGAAATGGAAAATTAATTGAAGAAATTTGAATCTTTATCATCCGTCATATCGAATTCCAGTTTCCCTCCCTTCTTTATTTCATCATAGGTAATTTTGAACGTTTTCAGTTGACTCCCGTTAAATCTCACTGCCTTTACATATTTGTTGGCATCCGACAGATTATTGGCTTTCATCGCGAAGGTTTTCCCGTTGGGTAAATGCAACTTCATTTCATGAAACTGGGGCGCCCCGATCAAATATTCACCGGATACGGGATCCACCGGATAGAACCCCATGGCCGAAAAGATATACCAGGCCGACATTTGACCGCAATCGTCATTCCCGCTTAACCCGTCGCGTCCCGGCAGATAAAACTGATCAAACACCTGTCGTATGATTTCCTGAGTTTTACAGGGATGACCGGTATAATCGTACAGGTAAGCAATGTGGTGACTGGGCTCGTTCCCGTGAGCATACTGTCCGATCATACCTGTCACATCTCCGTGAAAACCACCTCCCAGCGACCGAACATCCAAAAAGAAAAGCGAGTCGAGTTTGGTTTCAAAATAGGCTTTGCTTCCCATTAGCCCGACTAATGCCGGGATATCATGTTGAATGTGCCAGGTATATTGCCAGGCATTCCCTTCCGTGTAGTCGCCGCCACTGGTAGAAGCATGCGATAATAAAAATGAATCGAAAGGTGTACGCCATTCTCCTTTGGAATCTTTTGCCCTCATTAATCGAGAGGCTGGATCAAAAAGGTTCTGGAAGTTGTTTGAACGTTTTTTGAAAAATGCCTCCTTTTCTGAATCGTTTATCCATCTTGCCATTAAAGCAGCGCAATAATCGTCGTAACAGTGTTCCAATGTACGCGAAACAGACTCCACGGGGATTGAATCGAACGGGTAATATCCGAACTGGTCATAAATTTTCCAGTCTGATTTTGGATGGGGTGCCGTAAGTGATTTAAAAATAGCTTCTGCCGCCACCTCTTTGTTTTCTGTAACCGTTCCTTTCAGGTATGCATCGGCCACCACCGCGACCGCATGGTTTCCAATCATGCACCAGGTCTCATTCTGCCCGTATTCGTTGGTACACAAAACACCCCGATCCTTGTAGATCTCAAGCATTGATCGGACAAACCGGGCGTTTTTGTCCGGTAACATAAGAACAAAAAAAGGATGAGTAGCCCGGTAGGTATCCCACAATGAGAAATTGGT
>CAZLDP010000417.1:0-3124 GCA_964558145.1 uncultured Prolixibacteraceae bacterium
CTCCCAAGCAAAAACTACCACTCAGGACAAATATCAGAAAAGACCTGCTTAAAGAAGATATCAGATCAGACATCCTTATCTAAAAAAGTTAAACAGAATTTCACCAGGAACAATACTCAGCGCTACACTTTTACATACAGGAGCAATCAAAAAAGCTCCGGCATGTATTTGCATATCAACACATTGCCGAAGCTTTTATGGTAGCCTCACCGGGAATCGAACCTGGATTTACGGTTTAGGAAACCGCCGTTCTATCCGTTGAACTATGAGGCCTTGCTACGCGGTGCAAAAATAGGAAATTAAGGCATTGTCTCCAATACCCCCGGAAATATTTCCCGGGAGTTTGACGTGCCGGCGTAATAAAAGCCGGTTACCAGCCTCCGCGGAAACCACGGCCTCCCATGCCCTGACCAGCGCCACGGCAATTCCTACTCGGGCCACCGCCTCTGCCGCCCCTGCGGGCATATTTCCCCTGTCCCTGGCCCGACTGAAGCTGATCAAAGACCGCCTTCTGGTCTTCGTTCAACAGGGAACGCACCTTGTCACGATGTGCCGTCACTTTTTCATCCACAGCAGTCTGGTAAGCATCACGGGTGGCATAATTTCCCGTTTTACGGCGCTCGGCACGCATCTTATCCATCTCATTCCGGTGGGCATTTTCCAACGCCGTAATTTCTGTTTTCTGTTTTTCCGTTAACCCGGGAATTCCCGCACAGCAAGAGTAATTCCCTGCACGGGTGCCCCGTTGGGCCATGCTCCCCATGCTTACCGTCAACATGATGACCATCAGCCATCCTGTACTCAATAAACTTCTCTTTTTCATTCTATTAATTATTACGTTGTTATGGTTCATTCCGTGTTTCTGATGCAGTATCTGTAAGCCTATTTTGCGTTGCAGTTTCACCCTTTTCCATCCAGGTTCATTTTCCCCGGCGGGGAGGAAGGGAATCCCATCCCCGGCCCAAACGTCGTCCTCTTACGGGGGGTTGATCGCTTTCATCCTGTTGCACCATTTTCAGGAAAATTTCATCCAGTTTGTTTTTCTGTTCCGGGGTGCAATAGTTGCGCATTTCCAGGTAGTAGGCTGCGGTCAACCGTTTCAGCGCCGTGTGGCAGTTTCCGATTTCACCGCTGAGGCTGTCGATGCGCATCGTATCGGGGTGTTCCTTGGTCATTTCATCGATCAGATGTATCCTGAGCATATCCAGTTCACGGGCTACCTGGTGGGTATTTCGGTTATACCCCCGGTTGGCTTCCCTGAAGCAGAGCACCTGATCGGGGTCAAGGTCCAGTTGGTCCCTAAAGAAGCGGGTTCCCTGCTCATCCGGTGCCACGGCCTCTCTGTTTCCGGATGAAGCGGAAATGTTTTGCTGTTTTCTGGTATGGTAAAACAGGGAACCGATGGTAGCCAGGTTCATTGCAAACAGAATCACTGCTATCCAAATCAAAATGTGATATCGTTTTTCGGAAATCATGACTGTTTCATCAAAAAGGTTTCAATGGGTTCCCCTTCAATTTCGTTCATCCAGGGGAAATAGTTTACTGTCGTTTCGTTCGCGACTGTCTCTGAGGAGGTCATTTTGCCAAGCTGAATTCCAGTGAAGATGGCGAGTAGAAGAAGCATGGAGAAAAATGCCGGCTGCAAAATACGGTATGCGATCCTTTCTCTTTCCGGTTGCTTGTGTTCCTGAAGCCTCGCTTTTACCCAGGTGTAGAAATAAGGTGAAGGCTCGATAACCATTTCCCGGTCGACCAGTGCAAGGGCCTCCTTCAGGTGAAGGGCAAATCCGCGGCAGCGCAGGCATCCGGCAAGATGATCTTCTACCTTGGCCAACTCGCTGCCACTTAACGACCCTTCTAAAAAGGAAAGCAATTGATCACGACATTTTCGGCATTTCATTTCATCTGCGTTTTATCAATTCGACAATTCTGATTCATGGTACTTGCGTTTATTCCATCTCTTTTTTATACCAGTTCCATAATTTTTTTTGCAAGTTGCTTTTGGCCCGGTGAAGAAGGGATTCCACCGCAGGAAGGGTGACTTCCATCACATCGGCAATTTCCTTATAGGAAAGCTCCTCCATTTTGCTCAGCACAAAAGCAGTCCTTTGATTTTCAGGCAATGAATCAATAGCGGCATGCAGCTTCCGTGAAAGCTGTTTCTTCTCCAGATCATTCCCGGGAAGGCCCAGATCTGTATCCAATGTACCGGTTGATTCGCTCCCGGCTGGCAGTTTTTCCAAAGATCCAATCCATTTTCTGCGTTTCACTTTTCTGACATGATTCAGCGACTTATTGACAGCTATCCGGTATATCCAGGTCGATAGCCGGGCATCACCCCTAAATTTTTCCACCGAAAGAAATACCTCGGCAAAAACATCCTGGGCAATATCTTCCGCATCCTCCCGGTTAAGAAGAATACCCATGCACAAAACCAGGATGCTCTTTTGAAACCGGTCGACCAACTCCCTGAAGATCCTTTCATCTCCCCTCTTTAATCCCTGTATTATCTCATCTTCGGACACGCTGAATAATTTGACGTGTAAATTACAATTTGACACCCTGATTCCCTAAAACTTTCGGAAAAAATAAAACTATCTTCTGATTATCTGATTCTCAAAATATTACCAATGGATTAAAAAGCGGGGATTAAATTCGTGTGCGACTTGCGAAAAGGTTATTTTTGCGAGCAGAATTTCAACATAAACGAATATGACAAAAACAAACGAAAAGCTTTTCGCGGAGTTTCCGGAAGTGACCACTCCCCAGTGGGAAGAGAAGATCATGGCCGACCTCAAGGGAAAAGATTATGAAAAAACGCTGGTATGGCGTACCAACGAGGGGTTTTCAGTAAAGCCTTATTACCGTGCCGAAAGCCTCGGGGATCTCGGGTATCTGGATTCAGCCCCCGGGGAATTTCCCTTTACCCGCGGGAATTGTGCCTCCCACTCCTGGCTGGTGAGGCAGGACATTGTAGTTAACTGTTTTGCCGAAGCCAACAGAAAGGCTTTGAAAGTTCTGGGCAAAGGAGTCAACTCTCTGGGGTTCATCTTTGACTGTTCGGCCAAGCCGACAGCCGAAGACCTCAAACTCCTGCTGAATAACATCATGCTGGATGCTGCCG
>CAZLDP010000418.1:0-3106 GCA_964558145.1 uncultured Prolixibacteraceae bacterium
TGCCAGACCCGTCTGGGCTGCGATTACGGTGTGGTCGCCCACTTCACAGTTGTGGCCGATCTGGATCAGGTTGTCGAGTTTGACCCCCCGCCGGACAACAGTGGGGCCAATGGTCCCGCAGTCAATGGTGGTGTTGGCGCCGATTTCCACATCATCCTCCAGAATAACCATACCTACCTGGGGAATTTTCTGGTAACTCCCATCTTTTTGGGGGGCAAATCCAAATCCATCGGATCCGATGACCGCACCCGAGTGGATGATACACCTTGCTCCAATTTTCGATTCATTGTACACTTTGGCGCCGGAATAGAGCACCGTGTCATCCCCGATGGTTACATTTTCACCAATATATACATGGGGATAGATCTTCACCCGGTTTCCGATGCTGGCATTCTTCCCGGCATAGGCAAATGCACCAAAATAAACTCCTTCACCCATAGCAGCCGTTTCGTGAATGTAGGAGGGCTGCTCAACTCCCGATTTGGACTCCAACTTGGTTTGTATATACAATTGCAAAAGGGAGGCAAATGCCTGATAGGCGTCTTCGACCTTAATCAACGTGGCTTTAAAGTCACGCTTGGGCATAAAATCCCTGTTGACCAGAATAATTGAAGCTTCCGAATCATACAGGTAGGACTCATATTTAAGGTTGGACAAAAAAGAAAGACTGCCTGGTATCCCCTCTTCAATTTTGGAAATCATTGATACAGAGGCGTTCTGATCGCCGATTATTTCTCCGTTAAGAAAAAGGGCTATTTCTTCGGCTCTAAACTTCATATTTCATTATTTAGCGTTGCAAAATTAGGGGAAAAATATTAACAACCAATCCTTTCGATTGACACAAATTATCATGCCGGTTGAATATTTCCGGATTTTTATTAACTTCGCGCCGGATTATACAGTTAGGTTGCGGGTAGGGGGCACGAATGTCCCCTATTTTATTACAGATAATGATTGCAAAAGAGAAGATATTGGAATGGGTCGGTGAAGCGCTGAAAGAAGGCATGTTCATCGTGGATGTACGCGTGAGCCCTTCTCAAGTGATTCATGTTGAGATTGACAGTTTCGACGGGCTGACCATTGACCATTGTGTAGAGGTGAGCCGGTATATCGAAAGTCATCTTGACCGGGATGCAGAAGATTTCGAACTCCAGGTCTCTTCGCCGGGTATCGACCAGTGTTTTAAGGTGAAGGAACAATACCTGAATAATGTAGGCCGTGAGTTGGATGTGGTTACAGAAGATAATAGGGAATACCGCGGCCAACTTACGGAAGCAAATGATGAGGGGATCGTACTCGGGGTCGTTTATAAGGAGAAAATGGATGGCGGGAAAAAAAAGCAGGTGGTAACCCGAATGGTTCCCCTCTCATATGATGAGATAAAAAAAGCGAAAGTTATTATTGCATTTAAATAATGTCGGTACAATGGAAAACATGAACCTTATAGATACCTTTTCCGAATTCAAGGAATTGAAGAACATTGACAGGGCTACCATGATGAGTGTGCTGGAAGATGCTTTTAGGAATGTACTGATCAGACAGTTCGGGAGTGATGAGAATTTTGATGTGATCATAAATATTGATAAGGGTGATTTCGAAATTTGGCGCAACCGGGTAGTCGTGGAAGATGGGATGATCGAAGACCCTTCAAAGGAGATCTCTTTGTCGGAAGCCAAAAAGATCGATGAGGATTACGAGGTGGGGGAAGAAGTTACCGATGAGGTTAAATTTGCCAATTTTGGCAGGCGGGCTATTCTCAACCTTCGTCAGAATCTTGCCAGTAAGATCATGGAACTTGAGAAAGACCATATTTTCGGAAAATACAAAAAAAAGATCGGCGACATCATTACAGGGGAGGTTTACCAAGTTTGGAAAAAGGAGATTCTTGTTCTGGATGACGAGGGAAATGAGCTGATCCTTCCTAAAAATGAACAGATTCCCTCCGACTACTTCCGGAAGGGTGATTCTTTGCGGGCAGTTGTTATCAAGGTGGAACTGAGGAACAATACCCCCTTGATTATTCTTTCGCGTACATCGCCGGTGTTCCTTGAAAGGTTGTTTGAGCTGGAAATCCCGGAGATTTTCGATGGTTTGATCACCATCAAGAAGATTGTCAGGATACCTGGTGAGCGGGCGAAGGTAGCCGTGGAGTCTTATGACGAACGTATCGATCCGGTTGGGGCTTGTGTGGGGATGAAGGGGTCGCGGATTCATGGAATTGTGAGGGAACTGCGCAACGAGAACATCGACGTGATCAATTACTCCCCGAATTTACAGTTGTATATCAAGCGGGCATTGAGCCCGGCCAAAATAAGTTCCATCCGGATTATGGAATCTTCAAAGCGGGTCGAGGTTTACCTGAAACCACAGGAAGTATCGCTGGCGATCGGCAAGGGCGGCTTGAACATCAAGCTGGCAAGCCAGCTTACAGGATATGAGATTGATGTGTATCGCGAAATCGAGGAGGACGATGAGGATGTGAACCTCGATGAGTTTTCCGATGAGATTGAAAGCTGGATTCTGGATGAACTGAAAGCCATCGGGTGCGATACAGCCAAGAATGTTCTCAACATTTCGCGTGAAGACTTGATTGCAAGGACCGACCTGGAAGAGGAGACAATTGATGAGGTGAGGCGCATTTTAAGGTCTGAATTTGAACAATAAAGGAGGCTGGGGAAAGTTTGCAGGAGACCTTGCAGACCACGAAAGCCATTGACTGTTTTTTGGGCAGGGCAAAATTTATAACGAGATATATGGTTTTAGGCAACGCACAGCGGTTAAGTAAATTGGCAAGAGAATTTAATGTAGGAATTCAGACGATTGTGGAATTTCTGCACAAGAAAGGTATTGTGATCGATCCGAATCCAAATACCAAGGTGCCTGCGAATGTTTGCCTGCTTCTGGAAAAGGAGTACAAAAGTGACGTCAAGGTAAAGCGGGAGTCGGAGCAGATTACCCTTCGCCAGTTACGGCCCAAGAAAGAGATTGTCACACTCGACGATATTGCAAAAAAGGATGATACGGATGACGATTATCCCGACGATATCCTTGAAGTCAGGGATTTAAAAAAGACAGCAGCGGCTGCCACTGCCCCTCAGCCGAAGGA
>CAZLDP010000419.1:0-2262 GCA_964558145.1 uncultured Prolixibacteraceae bacterium
ATCGAATTTTACACCCCAGTCCAGCAATGAGTTATCCGAGGTAAAATAGAAATAGGAGTCGGGATATAATTTTGAAAGTTCCGGACTGTAGGTTGGTTTATGCTTCCCGGCCCAACAATAGCCGTTCATCAGGGCATATTCCGGAAACGGGCAACCATACCCCAGGGAGGCAATGATTTTTACGCTGTTTTTATCAAGCGTCGAAGTGAAATTTTTCGTATCGGTAAGGCTGTGGACGGTTTCACCTATCCGGTCAGATTTCATCCTGATATAATAAAACTGGCTGTCGAATTTCCATATCAAAAAAAGGATCAACAACAGATTCGTTGTAATCAGAATATATTTCCGGGTTCCTCCGGCTTGAAGGATCATTCTTGAAAGAAGAAAAATCAGAAGGGGAGTCAGCAGCATTCCGGGAATCAGATAATGGTGAGCGAAGTGTTTGCAAACGATAAAAATCTGCAGAAGGCTTGCTAACAATACTCCTGAGGTTAACAAAACAAAAGATTTGTCAGATTTTCTGCGCAGGATGATCAAATAGACCAGGAATGCCGAAACCGTGGTTGCCAGAATGCTCAGATAAGGTTTTTCCCAATGGAGAAAAAAATTGAAGTTGACAAAGAATTCTTTGAGGTCTATGAAATTGGCGTTTCCTCCCCCGTATCTTCCGCTGTGTATGATAAGTCCTGTGATCCATTTCCAGAACGACGATACATGGTGGGTGACGGGAAAAGCCATCAGGAAGAAAAAGCAGAGGGTGAATGCAACGAATATAGATTTTCTTTTGAGAGAAGGAGTAATCAAGAATGGGATGATACACAAAGGGAGGTAGGATAATTTGACAGATAATCCCAAAGCGGAAATCATTGCCAGGATCATGATATTCCTGTAAGAAGAGGGGTCGAAAGAGCGGAAATAGTATTTGATAAGGAAAAAAGAGAGGAGCAGCACGGGGATCAGTAATAATAATTCGGGGAGAATTCGCCCGGCAATGTCATAACAGAGTACCGGCAGAAAGGGAGCTGTCTGAAAGAGCAGCCCATACCAGATCGATTTTGTAAACGAGAAAAATGCTTTTCCTGCAAGATAAAGGGCAGACGATATCAGAAAAGTGACCGTGAGGTTGACGACGGAAAGGTAAAGATCAGGGTGTAAAAAAAGGTCTTCAAAGTAGTTGCCGTGGGAGGACCTGAAGATCCAGAGCAGCCTGAAAATGGCAGCAATAACAATTTGCAGGGGGGTTCCGGGATGGTCAATGTGCCCTAGGTTCCCATGTCCTTCCGACAGGGTCAATCCGCTGAAAAAATAGGCGTATTCCGGATCGATGGCAATTAAGGATAAATCGCCCAACAATGAACGGAAATAGGCCCCGGCAGTAAAGTAAAACAGGGGGATGAGAAAAAGAAACAGTTTCTGGTACTTATTCCAGGCACTGCTCAAAAATTCCCAAATATCAATGTTCTTCAAAAGTTTCACCATAGAATTCCTTAACCAGATATAAAGGTCTCTGTTTTTGTTCATCAAAAAGGTATCCGATATAAATCCCGATGATTCCGATCAGGAAAAAGAGGATCGAAAAGCTGAGACTTAAAAAGAGAACGATTGTGGTATAACCCGAGGGGGGAGTGGTTCCGAAAAGGAAAATAGAGAGGGTATATATTCCCAGAATGAGGGAAAGGAGAGCGAAGAGGAAGCCGAACCAGATTCCCAGAAACAGCGGTGTTTTTGAAAAAGAGACGAGGGCCTGCAAAGTGAGGGCGGAGAGTTTCAGGAACGGATATTTGGTTTTTCCTGCCACCCTGGCCGGGGCTGCATATTCCAGGGAGGTATGAGGGAAACCCAGGGTTTGAACGATGCCCCGCAGAAAACGGTTGCGTTCTCTGAAGTTGCTCCGCAAAATCGCGGCCACTTTCCCTGAAACAAGAAAAAAGTCAGAGGCGTTCTCTTTAAGGATGACCGGCGAGAGCAGGTTTATGATTTTGTAGAAAAGGGTGGAAAACAGGTTGTTAAGGGAGGAAAGAGCGTCGTTCCTGCTGCGAATCATTGTGACAATGTCGTTCCCTGATTCGAAACAGGCAATCATCTTTCCGATCAGTTCCGGGGGGTGCTGGAGGTCGGCATCCATGCAAATCACGGCATCGCCCCGGGAGTGGTCAATCCCTGCGGTCATGGCTGCTTCATGACCGAAGTTGCGCGAAAACCTGATCATTCGCACCCGGAAATTTGAAGATTTCTCAGCGGTGAAACTTTTGATGACCTGCT
>CAZLDP010000419.1:2272-3101 GCA_964558145.1 uncultured Prolixibacteraceae bacterium
ACCACAGCGCAAGGGATTCCCTTTCATTGAAAACCGAAAATACAACCGATATTATTTTAATCTGATTCATTCACCCCGGATGTTAAAAGGACGTAAATATAACTTATTTTGTAAATTATAACCTGATTTGTCATGTGATGAAAAAACGACGCTGCGGAATTTTTATTTCGGTCGCGATCTCATGTTTGGTCCTGGTAGTTTTTTTCGGAGAGGTAATACGGAATCCGGACGCTGTTTATTTTGCCAATTCCGGAGATGGGTTTAAAGCCTATTTTACAGCGCTCTACCATGTGCAGCATGACACTTCCTGTAATGTAAGTTCAGCCATGAACTACCCTTTCGGGGAACTGTACGCTTTCACCGATGGACAGCCGCTGGTGGTCAATACGATCAGGTTCATTTCCAGGTATGCTCCTGGCATCACCTCTCATACGATAGGAATTATTAACCTGCTGATGTTATTTTCAGTTGTCCTGGGCGCTCTTTTCATCTATCTTATATTGGCTGAGTCGGGTGCGGGCGGGGTGTTGCCCGCAGTCGCCGCCGCTGGAATCGCTGTTTTATCGCCCCAGGTAGCAAGGATGGGAGGTCATTTTTCACTTGCCTGGGGGTGCTGGATTCCCATGATGGCCTGGCTGCTGATCCTGTTTGAAAAGAAAAGGAAACTTCTTTTATCCCTGCTGATCGGCGCCGTTCTCCTTCTTTCGGGGATGATGCATTTTTACTTTATTGGCTTATTAGGATTTTTGACAGGTGGATACTGGCTTTACAGAATTTTGAACTTCAGGAAGGATCGCCTCAGATTCCGCGACCTGTTGCATCCCTTTTT
>CAZLDP010000420.1:0-3100 GCA_964558145.1 uncultured Prolixibacteraceae bacterium
ACTTAATACTTATGCCTATTCCTTCTATAACATGTTGCCCTCGGGGAGCGACCTGAACCAGATCGAAATTGACCTGGTTGACTTCGGTGCCATCAATAACATCAATACCTTCATAACCAAGAATGCTTTCAGTGAAACCAACAGCGGCGGATGGTCCTGGTCCAATTTGCGCAACATCAACTATTTCATAGTGAACTGTACGAATGAGAAAGTTCCCCAAGCGGTGAGAAATCACTACATCGGGATTGCCCGTTTGTTCCGTGCCTTCTTTTATTACGATATGGTCACCCGATTCGGTGATGTGCCATGGATAGACAAACCGCTTGCCTTAGAGGATGAAGAGCTGTACGCTCCCCGTGATTCGCGCGAACTGGTAATGGAAAATGTGTACAAGGATCTTGAGTTTGCCTGCAACAACATTACTACCACTACTGATGCGACCGGATCTTTGGTTACCAAATGGGTTGCTTATGCACTGGCTTCGCGGATTGCTTTGTTCGAGGGGACTTTCCGAAAATACCACAATCTGAGCCTGACCACATCGGCCGATACCTGGTTGCAGCGTGTGGTAACCATGTCGGAGTATCTTATGAACAATTCCGGTAAAAAGCTGTATACAGGTGCCGGAACGAAAAAATCCTACCGCACCCTGTTCACCAGCGACTCTCCCGTAACCGATGAGGTTCTGATGGCGATATGTTCTAGCGCTACCCTGGGTGTACTGCACCACGCCAACTGGAAGTGGACCTCTCCCACCTATGGAAACCGTTTCAGCATGATCCGTCCGTTTATCAATACCTACCTTCAGATTGACGGTACACCTTACACAGATAGAACCGGATGGCAGACAGAAACCTTCTATGATGAGTGCCAGAACCGGGATTACCGATTGGCCCAGACCATCCGCACTCCTGGTTATACCCGGGACGGGACGGCTACTGCGCCCGATTTCTCAGGGTATGTCCGAACAGGTTACCAGCCGATCAAGCTCTGTCTTGACGGGAAAAGTTATGACAATGCCGCTTTGAATACCAATGCCTTGCCGCTATTCCGTTATGCCGAAATTCTTCTGAACTACGCCGAAGCCAAAGCAGAACTGGGTACCCTGACCGACGCTGACTGGGCCAAAACTGTCGGTGCCCTACGCGCGCGTGCCGGGATTACTGGAGGGATTTCTGCCAAACCCGCTACCGCGGATACCTATTTTCAATCCACCTACTTCCCCTCCATCTCTGATCCCTCACTTTTGGAGATTCGCAGGGAAAGAGGGATCGAACTCTGCCTGGAAGGATTCCGTTTTAACGACCTGAGACGATGGAAATGCGGCAACCTTTTGCTGATGAGCTGGAAAGGGATGTACCTTCCCGCCCTTAACGTCCCGATGGATCTCGACAAGAGCGGCACTTACGACGTGATTTTCTATACCTCAACTGATGGGCTTGCTGCAGCAAAAGCGCTCACAGGAGACTGGAACAAGGCAAAATCCACCTGCGCCACCATTTATGTGGAGACAGGAGCCGGAAGTGCCAAGCAGTTGCAACTGGTGGAGAAAGTCGCCGGCGCTCCCGGATACTATCTGACCTGGGATGTTCCCAATGAATACAAAAGGGTATGGGGAGATAAACAGTATCTCTATCCGATTCCGCCTTCCGTTATAGTGAAAAACCCGAATATTACCCAGAACAAAGGATGGGAAAGCGGGGCAACCAATGATGGAAATTAGACAATAACTGAAATTACAAAGCAGGAGGTTGTTTTCAGACCGGAAATAACCTCCTGACTTTGATTCAGAATGGCCACACGGGAATGGATGTTAATCCAATGCCTGCCGGTCTCCTGTGTTTTAAAACATCTTTTATCAATGAAATGGTTTCTTTTCATCGCAGGAATAGTACCTTCCCTTATCTCTCTTGTTTCCTGTAGCGTGGCTCCGGAAGATAAGAGTGAAAAAATCCTGACCGATACGAAAATTTCGGTGATGTCGTTCAATATCAGGTTAGATGGCGATACAGCCTCCCACAGTTGGGACTACCGCAAAAATGGCTGTCTGGCTATGATAGGAAGTGTGAAACCTGATCTGATCGGAATGCAGGAGGTTACTCCAGTTCAGAAAAACTGGCTGGAAAACCAACTGACGAATTATAAATCGCTTGGCAAAGCTCGTGACGGAAGTGGTGAAAACACGGAATACTCATTAATCTTCTATTGTACCGACCGGTTTATCCTGTTGGAGAACAGCACATTCTGGCTGAGTGCTACTCCCGATTTCATGTCTAAGGGGTGGGATGGCGCCTGCTATCGCATCTGTACCTATGCAATACTGCGGTGCAAAGAAAGTAGCCGTACGTTTTACTTTTTTAACACCCATATTGACCATAAGGGAAGTACAGCGCAGAAGCTGGGACTTCTCCTGATCAGGGAAAGGATAGATAAAATTGCCGGTAATCAGGCGGTCGTCTTTCTGACGGGAGATTTCAATATGCAGCCATCCAACGCCAATATCATCGATTTCAGGACTTATATGAATAATCTCCGGGAAAAATTTCCCGGTAACGGGGACTTCAACACGGGGACATACAACAACTGGGGAAAAGCAAGTACGGTTATTGATTACATCTGGTACCGGAATGCCTCCCCGGTTTCATACCAGGTAATTGATTCCCCGTATGCCAATATTGCTTTCCTTTCGGATCATTTTCCGATCATGGGAGAGTTTGAACTAAACAATTAACTTGAAAAGGAAAAGTGCAACCTAAATTGAGCGATTCATAGGCTCGCTTGGGTCTTTGAGTTCGATTGCTTCAAAATTAACCATCTTTCTGGAGGTTCTTCACAGTGTGTCGGAAGTTTTTTTTCATAATCACGTGTTGAGACAGGTATTCGTTCTTGCAGGCCGCTATGTTCAAGGCAAATCGGATTGAATCAAACGGTTCTCCGCCTTTTTTGATGATCGTGTCAACAACAGATCGAAGTATTGCAAAGATTTCTGCACCCCGTTCAGATCGAAAGCCATATCAACACTGTTTAACCATAATCCAAGATTTCAAAATTGAACCCCGGCGAGAATTGCCTGTATGAAATCAAACCGGAAAAATACACC
>CAZLDP010000421.1:0-3075 GCA_964558145.1 uncultured Prolixibacteraceae bacterium
GTACAGATTGTTCTCGAATTGTTCCGTGGTAGGCTGAACTCCACAGCCGATGGCCCCGAAGGAAGAACCTTTGTGGCATGCAAGGCCTTCCAGGTCGATGGCTTGTTCTCCAAGGGAGGAAAGGGCCCCGATGATTTCCGTTTTTCCACTTCCTGTATAGCCTCCGACAATCCTTAATTCCGGCGGATCCTCATAAAAACGGAGTACATGATGCCGGTAGGCTTTGTACCCGCCAGTAATTACATTGACCCACTTAAAGCCATTTTCCGAAAGATGGTTGGCAAAAGAACGGCTGCGCAATCCACCCCGCCAGCAGTGAACAGCCGTTTCATTCCCGGGAGCCGCCCTGCGCGCCTCTTCGAGAAACCAATCCAGTTTGGGCCGTACCAGTTCAAGGCCTGCTTCCACTGCTTTCTCAGGAGATACTTTTGTGTAGAGCGTGCCCACCTTTGCCCTTTCTTCATTGGTAAAGAGCGGAATATTAACCGCTTCGGGAATATGCCCCCTAACGTATTCCCCCGGTGAGCGGACATCGATCAGTGGTAATCCCGATGACAAATATTCACTGATTTTGATTTCGAAAACCATGGGTACAAAATTAGCATTTTGAAGGCTGTGTTTATTAAACTTTAAATTTTAAGCTAAACTGCCCGGCAAGAAGGAGCAACTGATTAATATGTTGTAAATTGGAACTTCCTTAATTCAAAACATTAAATTATTGAAGCATGATAAGTCCACTTCAAAAAGCAAGGGCTGCCTACCGGCCCAAATTGCCTGCCTCCCTGTCGGGGGAAGTCGTACTCCGTGAAGGAGAAAAAACTACATCTGCCGATGATCAGGATGATATCCGTAAACTTTTCCCTCACACCTACGGGATGCCCCTGATCACCATTGAAACCGGTAAAGCCGGTTCGGTAAGCCAACCCCTCCATGCCGGTGTAATTCTTTCAGGAGGACAAGCCCCCGGTGGCCACAATGTCATTGCCGGGATTTTTGACGGCCTGAAAAAAAATCATCCCGACAGCCGGCTTTACGGATTTTTGGGAGGTCCCGGAGGACTTGTCGACCATCAATACATTGAAATTACTGCCGAATACCTCGACCTGTTCAGAAATACAGGTGGATTTGATATTATCGGATCGGGAAGAACAAAGCTGGAAGATCCCGAACAGTTTGACAAAGGGCTCGAAATAATGAGAAAGCTCGACATCACTGCCCTGGTCATCATCGGAGGCGACGACAGCAATACCAATGCTTGCGTTTTAGCTGAATATTATAAAGCGAAAAATGCAGGGGTTCAGGTGATCGGGTGTCCAAAAACCATCGACGGGGACCTTAAAAATGAGATGATAGAGACCTCTTTCGGTTTTGATACGGCGACCAAGGTCTATTCGGAACTGATAGGTAACATTTCACGCGATGCCAATTCTGCTAAGAAATACTGGCACTTTATCAAACTGATGGGACGTTCTGCCTCTCATATCGGGTTGGAATGCGCTCTGAAAACCCAGCCCAATATCTGTCTGATTTCAGAAGAGGTAGCCGAAATGAAACAGACCCTTGAGGAAATTGTGGCCTATATAGCCGGAATCGTGGCTTTGCGAGCCGAAGGCGGTGAAAATTTCGGTGTGGCATTGATCCCTGAAGGATTGATTGAGTTCATCCCCGAAATGAAAATACTCATTCAGGAACTGAACGATCTGTTAGCCGAAGGATCGGCTTTTGAAACCCAATTCAGGGCGATTGCCGATGAAGCTGCACGTCGTCAGTTGTTGGCAGACAAGCTGACACCGGAATCCTCAAAGGTTTTCACCTCGCTTCCCGCCAAGATTGCCAATCAGTTGACCCTCGACCGGGATCCCCACGGGAATGTTCAGGTTTCACTGATTCAAACTGAGATGCTGTTGGGCGAAATGGTCAAATCGAAGTTGAAAGAGATGAAGAACCGGAATGAGTTCCGGGGGAAATTCAGCACGCAGTATCATTTCTTTGGCTATGAAGGCCGTTGTGCCGCTCCTTCTAATTTTGATGCCGATTACTGTTATTCGCTCGGATATACCGCCTCTGTGCTGATCGGCGCAGGAAAAACCGGTTATATGACTTCTGTTCGTCATCTTACGAAGCCTGCATCGGAATGGGTTGCCGGAGGTGTTCCCGTGACCATGATGATGAACATGGAAAAACGGCACGGAAATATGAAACCGGTTATCCAGAAAGCACTGGTTGACCTTCAGGGGGCTCCTTTCCGGTACTTTGCCGAACACCGCGAACAATGGGCGGCTGAGACTTCGTTTGTGTATCCCGGTCCCATACAGTATTTCGGACCGGCCGAAGTGTGCGACCTCCCCACACTCACCCTTGCACTGGAGCACCAGTAAATTGGAATGCCCCGCGCTTATCCGATCGGGGCGGTATCCAGGTGAGGTTTTAAGAGTTTTAATAACCCTTGTGAATCAGTGAACCCGGCGTGCGACTCCGTGCAAGAATACTTAATGAAATTGCACGGAGTTACGCAAAGAACCCCCGCTTTTTAAAGCAGTTCCAGGGTTATTGCGTGTATGCGTTGACAATGAGCTTTTTCAGATTCGCATAGGTGTTGCCCAGAATTTCATCCACCTGTTCCCGGGGAACCCATTGCACTTCCTCAATATCCTCTGCTGTTTCGGGACGGGGCACTTCGTCTTCAGTTGCCTGCATGGTAAACCAGTAGGTTTTTTTAAGTATCCACTCTCTTTTTTTTCCGGGAAAGTTGGAAAAATAGAGATGATAGGTGGGTGAACAGGGCCCCAGGATTGTGAGCCTTGTCAGTCCGGTTTCTTCAGAGACTTCCCGCAGGGCGGCCTCCACCGGAGTTTCGTTTGCGTCGATCTTTCCCTTGGGTAGATCCCATTTTCTCCTGCGGAAAAGAAAAAGCACTCCCTTTTCGCTCCTGACAATACCCCCTGCGGCAGGCACCTCCCTGAAGCCCTTCCGAAACCACTCCCAAACCAGGCGGCAATCGCTGCCTAACAATACAGTAGTGTCTTCGCCGTACTTCAGAAAATGGGCGGTCTCTCCGGCACATTGATCCGGGGT
>CAZLDP010000422.1:0-3064 GCA_964558145.1 uncultured Prolixibacteraceae bacterium
GTGTTGAATTGTCTTAGACCTATCGATCCGGGATTGTTGTCTGCTGCTGTTGTTGTAAATGCCGGAATGGTCGCCGTTGCCGGCTCTGTGGCAGGTATGGTCCCATCAATAAGGTAAAAACTCATCAAGTCATTGGCAGCGCCCTCAACAATTTCATATTTCAGCACAGCAAGGTAAGTTGTTCCAGTTGTATATTCAGTGGTTGAAAAAACAGGTGTCTCTTCATTTGTTTTTCCCAGGGCGAATTTAAAACTGCTTCCACTACCTGGTTTAATATAGAGCCGCGCAAAATAGGTCGATCCCATCACTGCAGGACCGAAATGGAGAAAATATCCATCGACAACAGCATCCACCTTTATCATAAATGCCGCGTAAACAGCGCCCGACGTAACCGGAGTAAACGTCTTGTTCACATCTTCTCCGGTATTGTCCAACTGAGCCATACCCCCGATATTGGAAAGGGAATAACCGGCAAAAGTTAAGCCGGGAACAACTACATCAATGGCCTGGGTGCCTCCCCCACTATGGGCAGTCCACCCGAATGTTGTGAGCAAGGTTCCGGCGGGGTAATCAAAATTCTCGACCAGTAGCGCCTGTCCGTTTCCGGTCAACGTGAGGGAAACTGTAAAAACAAGGAGCAGCATGGTTCTTAGAATAGGTAAAGTTTGCTTCATGACATATCTTTTTTACGGTGAATATTTCATTTCACTTGTAAAATTAGCTTTTTTATCTAAATATTCCTGTCCGGGAAATTTTCATCTCCATACTTCTTATATTTGGGGAAGATAACCTGAAAACCCGGGGAAAGGGCGACAGATCCCCCTCCGGATGGCCGGGAAGTACCTGAAAGTACATACCGGTTTTCTTTAGAACGAACAGCTATGAAACTTACCAGAAGAAAATTTGTGATTCATGCAGGGATAGCAACTGCGGGGACTCTGGCGGTACCGTTCATCATTCCGGCGAGCGTACGCGGTAACACAGCCCCGTCGAACAGGATCAACGTAGCGGTCATCGGGTGCGGCAGGCAATCGGTGAATCCCAATATCCCCCAACTGCTGGCCTCGCAGCACGCCCATCTCACAGGAGTATGCGATGTGGACGGCTGGCGGCTTGCCAATGCAGTCAGGCAGGTCAACGAAGGCTATTCGACACAGAAA
This sequence comes from uncultured Prolixibacteraceae bacterium, assembly GCA_964558145.1. Lineage (GTDB taxonomy): Bacteria > Bacteroidota > Bacteroidia > Bacteroidales > Prolixibacteraceae > UBA1413. The sequence goes on from CAZLDP010000422.1 coordinate 1,161, forward strand.
GGAACTACTTACAAGGGATGCAAAGCCTGGACCGACTACCGCGAATTGCTGCATTCGCGCGAGGTGGATGCCGTGATGATCTCCCTCCCCGATCACTGGCACGTTCCGGCAGCCATTGATGCCGCTCGCGCCGGCAAGCACATCTCCCTCGAAAAACCCATCTCCACCTGCATCGAACATGGCCGGAAACTGGTGAAAGCCATTCAGAAATCCGGCGTCATCACCCGCAACGACAGTGAATTCAGGACGCTTCCTGAATTTTCACGTGTTGTAGAGGTGGTGCGCAACGGACGGATTGGAAAAGTCGAACGTATTTTTGTAGGGGTACCTCCCGAGCTTAACGGGGCGGCCCTGCCACCACAATCCACCATGCCGGTGCCCTCCGAACTGAATTACGACCTTTGGCTGGGTCCCGCCTGGGAAGCCCCCTACACCGAAAAAAGGGTCCATGCTGTCAAGGCTTACGGAAGACCCGGCTGGATGAGAGTCGATGCCTACTGCAACGGCATGATCTCCAACTGGGGCGCCCACCTGATGGGCATCGCCCAGTGGGGCAACAACACCGAATACACCGGACCGGTGTCGGTGGAAGGTAGCGGGGAATTCGACAAGGGACTTTGGAATACGCTTAACCGGTTCGAAATCAGGTATGAATATGCCAACGGTACGGAACTCTTCTTTAAAATCGAACGGCCTTACGTGCGCTTTGAAGGGAGTGAAGGATGGATAGAAATCGAATATCCCAAAACCATCAAGGCAAGCTCACCCTCTATCGTGGAGAGCGAAGGAAAACCGGGCGATTTGTATTTCCGGGATTTGCCCAGTGACAAAGAAGATTTTCTTCTGGCCGTCAAATCAGGGAAAGCTTCTTTGGAACCCCTGGAAACTGCACACCGTACCATCAGTATGTGCCAACTCGGACTTATTGCCATTAAAACCGGATCGAAACTGAAATGGGACCCCGGCACAGAAGAGATTGCCGGTGACAACGCCGCATCGGCCTTGCTCGATATCCCCATCCGGGAAAAATATTTCACATTCCGCGAATCGCGGTAATCTTTCAGTTCGAAAACAAATAACAGCAATCTAATTTTAGTTTTAATCTTAAATTCAAATTATTATGACGATGAACCGGTTTAAAACCCTGCTTCTCCTGTTTCTGCTGTTGGCCGGATCCGGCCTCTTTGCCCAGCCTGTTGAAAAGCTGGTAAAAATTGTAATTACCCCCGACCATGCCGACTGGTTATACAAACCTGGTGAAAAAGCCAAGTTCCGGGTATCGGTGCTGAAAAACAGCGTACCGGTCAATCAGGTTAAAATCAGTTACGAGTGTGGACCCGAAATGATGACCCCAGTAAAAGCGGAATCTGTCGTACTACCCGACGGTCAGTATCTGATTGACGGGGGCACACTGAAAGAGCCCGGGTTCCTTCGTTGCAAAGTGTCGGCAACAGTCGACGGCTACCAGTATGAAAACCTGTCGACCGCTGCTTTTGCCCCGGAAAAAATCGTACCAACCGCAGTAATGCCGGCTGATTTCCGGCAATTCTGGGACGAAGCCAAGACCGAAGCTGCCAAAATCCCGATGGATGCCAGGCTCACCCTGCTCCCTGAACGATGCACGGAAAAGGCCAATGTGTACCATGTCAATCTCCAGAATTTTGGAATCGGGAAGAGGATGTACGGAATCCTGTGCGTTCCCAAAGAACCGGGCACTTATCCCGCCGTCCTCAGGGTTCCCGGGGCTGGTGTCAGGGGATATTCCGGAGATGTGACCATGGCCGAGAATGGGATAATCTACTTTGAAATTGGAATCCATGGGATTCCAGTGACCCTGGATCCTTTAGTATATGCCGATCTGGGGAAAACCGCCCTTGATGGATACCCTTTTTTCAATTTAGACA
>CAZLDP010000423.1:0-3058 GCA_964558145.1 uncultured Prolixibacteraceae bacterium
CTCCCGCCTTGAGACTGCTTCGGCTTCCTTGTACTTCAGAATGAAATTGTTGACCAGTCTGAAGATCAAATCGTTCTTATCCTTGTCGGTTGTCCATTTCGAAGGATTCACCGTCAGGTAATCGATCTCCTGCAGTTGTTTGAGTGTGAATTTAACCCCTTTGGAAATCACTTCGGTACCGTAATAGTCTTTCACTCCCTGTGAAGTTTTCCCCGAAACCAGTTCAAAGAGTTTATCCTCAAGTTTGTTACGCAAGGCTGCCACTTCCTTTTCGAACCGCTCATCGATTTGTTCCAGGAGCGGTTTGGTCGAAAATTTGCCCTTCTTCTCCTTGGCGACCCTCGAAAATAGTTTCTTGTCGATGACCACCCCGTTGAGCGACGGAGATGCTTTGAGCGAAGCGTCTTTAACATCGCCCGCCTTATCTCCGAAAATGGCGCGCAGTAGTTTCTCTTCCGGTGAGGGATCGGATTCCCCTTTCGGGGTGATCTTCCCGATCAGAATATCGCCAGGCTTCACATTGGCTCCGATCCTGATAAGTCCGTTATCATCCAGGTTGCGGGTGGCATCTTCACTCACATTGGGAATGTCGGAGGTGAATTCCTCCACACCCCGTTTGGTGTCGCGTACTTCGAGGCTGTACTCGTCGACATGTACCGAGGTAAAGATATCTTCCCTGACAACCCGTTCCGAAACTACAATGGCATCCTCATAGTTGTAACCCTGCCAGGGCATAAAGGCCACCATCAGGTTACGCCCCAGGGCCAGTTCCCCGTTTTCGGTGGCATACCCTTCGGTGAGCACCTCTCCGGCTTGGATCCGTTGTCCTTTTAACACAATGGGCTTCAGGTCGACAGTGGTTCCCTGGTTGGTCTTCATATATTTAGGCAGATTATAGACCACCAGTTCGGGATCAAAACTAACATATTTGTCATCTTCGGTCATGTCGTACCTGACCACAATCTGGCGTGCATCGACATATTCAACGACGCCATTGCCTTCAGCTTTGATCAGGATCCGTGAATCGCTGGCAGACCGGGCTTCGAGGCCAGTACCCACAATCGGGGCTTCGGGCCTGAGCAGGGGAACTGCCTGACGCATCATGTTCGATCCCATGAGGGCCCGGTTGGCATCGTCATGTTCCAGGAAAGGAATCAGCGAAGCTGCCACAGAAGCAATCTGGTTGGGACCCACATCCATCAAGTGAACGGTTTCCCTTTCTGCCATGGGATAATCCCCGTCAAGCCGGGCTTTAACCCTCGGCCTGACGAATTTCCCTTCCGCATCGATGAGCGCACTGGCCTGCGCAATCACGGTATTTTCCTCTTCTTCGGCGGTCAGATAAATAACTCCTTCGGGTGACAGATCGACCTGCCCGTTGGCTGCCTTGCGGTAAGGGGTCGAAATAAAGCCCAGTTCGGTGATTTTGGCATACACACACAACGACGAAATCAATCCGATGTTGGGCCCTTCAGGGGTTTCAATCGGACAAAGCCGGCCATAGTGGGTATAGTGCACGTCGCGGACCTCAAAACCAGCCCTTTCACGCGAGAGACCGCCCGGTCCAAGTGCCGACATACGGCGCTTGTGTGTCATCTCGGCAAGCGGATTGGTCTGATCCATAAACTGGGACAAGGCATTGGTGCCAAAAAACGAATTTATTACCGAAGAGAGCGTCTTGGAATTAATCAGGTCTATGGGGGTAAACACCTCATTGTCCCTCACATTCATCCGCTCCCTGATGGTACGGGCCATTCGGGCTAGTCCCACTCCAAATTGGGTGAACATCTGTTCACCTACTGTTCTGACACGCCTGTTGCTGAGGTGATCAATGTCATCCACATCGGTCCTCGAATTGACAAGCTGAATCAAGTATTTGATGATCTCGATGATATCTTCACGGGTGAGAACACGGATCTCCATCCCGATTTCCAGACCCAGTTTCTTGTTGATGCGGTAACGTCCCACATCGCCAAGGTCATATCTTTTCTCCGAAAAGAAGAGCTTGTCGATCACATCCCTGGCGGTCGCCTCATCGGGTGGTTCCGCGTTACGCAACTGCCGGTAGATATGGAGAACGGCTTCTTTTTCCGAGTTACAGGGGTCTTTTTGTAATGTATTGTAAATGATGGCGAAATCCTGCTGATTCTGATCTTCCTTGTGAAGGAGGATTGTTTTCACGCCGGCATCGATGATTTCGTCGATATGGTCATCTGACAGAACAGTCTCGCGGTCAATAATCACCTCATTTCTTTCGATGGAGACTACCTCACCGGTATCTTCATCCACGAAATCTTCCACCCACGATTTGAGCACGCGGGCTGCAAGTTTCCTTCCCACGACCTTTTTCAGGCCGGTTTTGGAGACTTTGATTTCATCGGCAAGGTCAAAAATTTCAAGCACATCCTTGTCACTCTCAAAACCGATGGCCCTGAGCAATGTCGTCACCGGCAGCTTTTTCTTCCGGTCGATATAGGCGTACATCACACTGTTGATGTCAGTGGCAAATTCAATCCATGATCCCTTGAAAGGGATGATCCTTGCGGAATAAAGTTTGGTACCGTTGGCATGCACACTCTGGCCGAAGAATACCCCGGGTGAGCGGTGCAATTGGGAAACGATCACGCGCTCGGCGCCGTTGATAATGAATGTTCCCTTTTCGGTCATATAGGGAACTGTCCCCAGATAAACATCCTGAACCACCGTATCGAAATCTTCATGTTCAGGATCGGTACAATATAGTTTTAACTTGGCCTTCAGCGGAACACTGAAGGTGAGTCCCCGCTCAATACATTCCTCTATGCTGTAGCGGGGAGGATCGACCTGATAGTCGATAAATTCGAGAACAAAGTTGTTCCGGGTATCCGAAATGGGAAAATTCTCCTGGAAAACCTTGAATAACCCTTCATTCTTACGGTTCTCGGGGGTTGTTTTTAACTGAAAAAATTCCTGGAATGATTTAATCTGCACTTCCAAAAAGTCAGGGTAATCAAACCGGGACTGTGAAGAGGAAAAATTGATCCTCTCGTTCTTTTTGTTTATGATCATGTATTTATAC
>CAZLDP010000424.1:0-3056 GCA_964558145.1 uncultured Prolixibacteraceae bacterium
GGATTTCAATATGACTCTTGTTTTCTTCCATCTTGAAACACTATTATTAAAGACACAATTTTGAACCAGTTTCCTTACAACCCTTGACTAATATTTTGTCTGATTTTTGAAACTTAGTCAGGGGAAGAGTGCAATAAGCCAACTCATCCCGTATTTTCTGAAGACATCCATAATTTTCCTGGTGGCCCGTGATAACTGAACATCCACCGTTTTCATCGAAATCGATAGTTTTTCAGCTACCTCCCTGTAATGCAAACCCTCTTCTCTGACCAATAAAAAAATCTCACGGCATTTTGGCGGCAGGTTTTCGATGGATTGGTTCATTTGGGTTTCCAGTTCGCTGGTCACAATACCCAGCCAGGGGTCATTGTCAGGAAAATCATGGATATCAAAGATGTTTTCAAGGGCTACCGTATCCATTTTTCTCTTTCTGAGTGCGTTCAGACACTGATTTTTAACCGAAACGAAAAGATAGTTTTTAAAATTATGGATGCCGTCCACCTTCTGCCGGTTCTGCCATAACTTACAAAAAAAATCCCCGGCAATTTCTTCGGCATCCTCATGGTTACAATAGTGGAAAGCTACTTCCAGAGCAAAATGGTACCAGGCATTAAAAAGTTCGGCAAATGCTTTTTCATCGCTCTTTTTAATCCCTGCCAATAATGCTTTTTCTGTATTTATCTTTTTGATATTCAATTCTTCCCCCATTCTGATCTTCTAATCTACTTAAAGATGTGTACGGGAGTAGGGCACAGCATCGTGGCCGGCGAATTCTCCCCTGAGGAATTTGTAATACCCTGCGATGGCGATCATAGCGGCATTGTCCATGGTATACTCAAATTTTGGAAAATAAACATTCCAATTCCGTTTTTCGGCTTCAGTCCTGATGGCTTCCCTCAAGCCCGAATTAGCCGAAACGCCGCCTGCGATGGCAATCTCCCTGATCCGGGTATGTTTGGCCGCCCTGACCAGTTCCCGCAGGAGAATGTCGATGATCGTCTTCTGCAGGGAAGCGGCCAGGTCAGCTTTGTTCTGTTCGATGAAACCGGGATTTTCCTTCAACTGGTCACGCAGAAAATAGAGAAAATTGGTTTTGAGTCCGCTGAAGCTGTAGTCGAATCCCTGAATATGAGGCTTGGAAAAGACAAAGCGACGGGGATCGCCTTCCCGGGCTAACTTATCGATATAGGGTCCCCCCGGATAAGGAAGGCCCATCACTTTGGCACACTTGTCAAAAGCCTCGCCTGCAGCATCGTCAATGGTTTGTCCGATAAGCTCCATGTGGAAGTAGTCCTTCACCAGGATAATCTGGGAGTTTCCGCCGGAAACCAGAAGGCAGAGAAAGGGAAATGAAGGCTGCCGTTTTTCCATGCCCTCCTCCCTGATAAAAAGTGCCAGAACATGAGCCTGCAAATGATTCACATCGATCAGGGGAATTTTCCTTGCCAGCGCAAATCCCTTGGCAAAAGAGGTCCCCACCAGCAAGGAACCCAGTAAACCAGGCCCTCGCGTAAAAGCAACAGCCGACAGCTTTTCTTTGGAGATTCCCGCATTTTTCAAGGCCACATCCACCACCGGAATGATATTCTGCTGGTGGGCCCTGCTTGCCAATTCCGGCACTACCCCACCATAGGTTTCATGCACTTTCTGACCTGCAACCACATTCGACAAAATCGTTTCATTCCGGATCACTGCGGCAGAAGTATCATCGCACGAAGATTCTATACCCAATATATATATTTCTCTATCAGCAGAATTAATCATGGTCTGTAACGTTTCATCGGGAGCGAAGATGATTTGCGCGCTTTTTGTGTATTTTTGTCAAAACGCAAAATTATTAAAAAAGGCTGGAAAATAGTACTGATTCCGCTCACCGTCCTCTTTTTGTCTTTGACGGGGCTTTATCTGGCTATCCAGAGTCAGGAGGTGCAGCATTTCCTTACCCGGAAAACTACTGCGATCCTGTCGAAACGGATGAACATCAATTTGCATGTCGAGGGGGTGAAATTTGCCCTTTTTAATAAGATCATTCTTCAGCATGTCTGGATCGAAGATCAACAATCCGACACCCTGGCTTATGTCCGGCAGGTCGTGGCAAAAATTGATGAAATCAGGCTCTGCAAGAAAAAAATCGGAATAAACCAGATCATTCTGGATCATTCGGTTTTTAATATTTCGAGAGATTCTACCGGTGTCTTTAACTTCAATTTCCTGACCCAATCATCAAAGCCCGACACACAGGGAGAATGGAGTTTCACCTGTAACAATTTCAGGTTGAAAAACTCAGGTTTTGTTTACATTGCAAAAGGAGAAAAAATCACGGAATATGGTGTGGATGACATTAACCTGCGCGTCGACGATTTCCATTATCAACCCGATTCGCTCGGGTTCCGGATCGCCTCATTGACCCTGACCGACCGCAAGGGGTTTATTCTGAACGATCTTTCTGCCACCGTGGTTTCTGATAGCGGTAAATTTACAGTCGACAACCTCAGTTTCGAAACGCTGAATTCGAAAGTTAACTCCGCCTCCCTCATGTTTTATAGTGAGAAGCTGCCCGGCGCCGAAGAGAGCAGACCCAAATTTGAACTCAGTCTTGAGAAGGCTCGACTCAGTCTTGCCGATGTGGCCCACTTCGTTCCATCCATCGCAGGAATGAACCAGGTTCTCGAAATCGACGGTCATTTTTCAGGCAGCCAGGGAAACCTGAGAGCAAAAGACCTTGTGATCAAAACCGGAGATTATACCAGGGCAGAATGCGATATTTCTGTTGATTTTATTGAAGGTATTTCTGAACCCTTCCTTTTTATTGATTTGAACCTTCTTCGGACCGATTTCAGGGATCTGGCGCGAATCAGGCTTCCCAAGCAGTCAAAATTTAGTTTTCTGATGTTCCCTGAACAGTTGGTGCAGTCGGGACTGATCACTTATGAAGGGAATTTCACTGGATTTCTGAGCGATTTCGTGGCATATGGCACGCTGAAAAGCCAAATGGGTAAGATAAAAACCGACCTTTCCTTCGTTCCTGTCGACGACAACAACATCCGGTACAAGGG
>CAZLDP010000425.1:0-3051 GCA_964558145.1 uncultured Prolixibacteraceae bacterium
GCCTAGAAGAACTGAAAAAAAAGTCATGATATGTATCACGACAGGGTGACCGATTAACTGAAAAGATATGGGGAAATAGCTGCTGAATATAAGTATTATCTTTGTGGAAATGCGCAGGGGGTAGTGGACGTTAGTGGCATACTCATCGACATAAGGGTACGTTTCGGAAACATTAGAGCTGATATTTATTTTTGATTCATGAAACAATTGTTATTTGGGAAAACGCTGGCAGCGTTGCGGGAGGTTGTGGAGGAGGCCGGGTTGCCTGCTTTTGCCGCCGGACAGATTGCAGGCTGGCTTTATGTCCGCAAGGTGGGAACAATCGATGAAATGACCAATCTTTCCAAGAAGGCCAGGGCATATCTGAACAGCCGGTATGATACCGGGGTGTCAGCGCCCATGAAGGTACTGGTAAGCCGCGATGGTACCAAGAAATATATTTTCGGAACAGGGTCGGAGAAATTCATAGAGACCGCCATGATCCCGGAGAATGATAGAATTACGGTGTGTGTCAGTTCGCAGGTAGGTTGCAAGATGGGATGTCTTTTTTGCATGACTGGCAAGCAGGGATTCCAGGGACAGCTCACTGCAGGCGAGATTGTGAATCAGGTGAGGAGTATAGAAGAGGCGGATAAGGTGACCAACATCGTTTACATGGGGATGGGGGAACCTTTCGATAACCTGGAGGAGGTACTCAGGAGTATTGAGATTCTGACAGCCCCTTGGGGATTTGCCATGAGTCCGCGCCGGATCACGGTCAGTACCATTGGGATCATTCCCGGAATGAAGAGCTTCCTGGAAAGAAGCGAAGCGCATCTGGCAGTAAGTCTGCACTCCCCGTTTGACGAGGAACGCCGGCAACTGATGCCGATACAGGCAGTCTATCCCATAGCCGGTGTGGTTCAGGAAATCAGGAAATGGGATTTTTCGGGACAACGCCGGGTGTCGTTCGAATATATTCTGTTCAGGGGATTAAACGATACACCCCGGCACGTGAGGGAACTGGCACGACTTCTGAACGGGATAAACTGCCGGGTCAACCTGATCCGGTTTCATTCAATTCCGGGAACATCCCTTCAGGGAACCGACGATGATGCACTTATGTCGTTCAGGGATGAGCTGAACAGGAAAGGGATACTGACTACGATCAGGGCTTCCAGGGGAGAAGATATTTATGCTGCCTGCGGACTTTTGTCAACCCGTGAGCTGATTAAAATGAAAAGGGATCTCCAAAATCCATCGTAAAGTGTTATTTTTACCGTGATTTAAGACAAATTTGCCCATGGATAAACTGGTTTGGAATAAAGATATTTTCGGATCGAAACTCGACATTTTCCATGGAACGGAAAACGTGGGATTCATCCGGTGGCAAAACATGTTTTCAGGGAAAGCCAGGGCAGAATTCAACGGCCGGATTTTTTTCCTGAAAAGGGAGATATTCAATTCCCGGATTGAGATTTATGATTCTGACGCCAAGTCATTGCTTGCCCATGTGATAGTGAGCATTTTTAATCCCCGGACTGACGTAATTGTGAACGGGAAACGATTTGAGTTGGAAATCAAAAATTTCTGGCAATCGCGGTGGTCGTGGAATTTCAACGGGGCTGAAATCGTCACATTTGTGTCGAATGAGTTTATCACCAGGGAAAAGGGCGACATTGAACTTTACGGAGCCTGCAAGGAGGAGATGGAGATCCTCATTTTGCTGGGACTGTTTGTCCGCAACCAGTTTATTCTCCTGATGCTTTTTATCTTTGTATTGCTGCTTCTGATTGTTTTCTGAGCGGCAGTCTGCTTTCACAAGAAATCTTCGAATTCAAGGATCTCTCCCCGCGGTGCAGGATCTTCTCCTGCGCACTCCAGGTCCACATTAAATCCATTGGGTCGTTCGAAGGCGGCATTTTCTGAATATCCCAGGGTGGGGTCGGCCAGTACTTTTTTCATGAAGTAACCCCATATCGGCAAGGCCATGTTGGCGCCCTGTCCGGCACTGATGTCGGCAAAGTGGATACTGCGTAGGTCGGCGCCGGTCCATACACCGACGCTGAGCTTTGGCGTCATCCCGATAAACCAACCATCTGAATGATTTTGCGTAGTTCCCGTTTTTCCGGCAATGGGCATGGTAAATTTTCCGTAACCCTCGCGGTTCCGGAGCCGGCTTCCGGTACCTTCATCCACCACTCCCTGAAGCAAGTTCACCATCAGGTAAGCGGTATGCTCATCGATAGCCTCACTCCTTTGAGGGATAAAACTGGCTACACGGGTACCATGCCGGTCTTCGATATGGGTGATGAAATAGGGGCGTATAAAAACACCCTTGTTGGCATAGGTACCAAAGGCGCCCACCATTTCGTAGAGCGTGATATCGGAAGTTCCCAGAAACATGGAGAAGACAGGATCGATCGGGCTGTAAATACCCAGTTTTCGCATCACTTCGGTCATGGCCTCCGGGTTGAATTGTTTCATAACCCAGGCAGAGATCATGTTGCGGGAGTTGGCAAGACCCCATTTGAGGGTGACCATCTTTCCATAATTTTCCGCATCGTGCGAGGCGTCTTTAGGTTCCCAGATGGTTCCATCGGGAAGAACAAACTGCTGCCTGACATAGGGAACACGGGTGCATGGGGTAAGGCCGTTCTGCATGGCCAAAGTATAGAGAAAGGGTTTGACAGTAGATCCGACCTGCCTTTTTCCTCCCTTGACCATGTCGTACATGAAATGCTCATAGTTGGGACCGCCCACATAGGCTTTCACCTTGCCTGTGCCGTTTTCCATGGCCATAAAGGAGGACCTGAAATAACGGAGATACCACTTGATCGAGTCGAGGGGCGACATGATGGTGTCGATGTCTCCCTTCCACGAAAAGATAGTCATATCCACCGGAATGTCAAAATTCTCCCTGATTTCGCGGTAACTTTTCCCTGCAGCGGAAAGCACCCTGTACCGTTCGGTCTGTTTGATGAAGCGGGCAAGCAAATCTTCGATCTCATCCTTGCTCATGTCGTTGCTGAAGGGTGGATTTTTGAGTGACTTCACACGATTGTCAAACAG
>CAZLDP010000426.1:0-3039 GCA_964558145.1 uncultured Prolixibacteraceae bacterium
GAAGCGTTGGGCACGTCAACACCCACCTCAATGACCGTGGTGGCAACCATAATCTGGGTGCGTCCTTCCTTGAACTTGCGCATTTCCCGTTCCTTATCCGCCGGTTTCATCCTGCCGTGGACCATACAAACTTCATAATCACGAAACTCCTCCGAAATATGCTGGAACCCGTCTTCCAGGTTTTTCAGGTCCAGGTTTTCCGACTCTGAAATCAGCGGATAGACAATGTAAACCTGCCGGCCGGCGCCGATCTGCTTTCGGATGAAATTGTAAACCTCCTGCCGGCGTGTGTCATAAAAATGCAGGGTATGTACAGGCTTTCTCCCGGGCGGCAACTCATCAATCACCGAAACATCCAGATCGCCGTATACGGTCATGGCTAAAGTCCTGGGAATGGGCGTGGCTGTCATCACCAGAACGTGCGGGGGAATGGTATCGTTCTTTTGCCACAATTTGGCCCGCTGAGCAACGCCAAAACGATGCTGCTCATCGATGATTACCAGTCCTAACTGCCTGAAATTGACCACATCCTCAATCAACGCGTGCGTACCGATAAGGATCTGCAGACTCCCTTCCATCAGTTTTCCATGCAAAAGTGTCCTTTCTGCCGCTTTGGTGGAACCGGTTAACAATCCTGTTTCAATATGCATCCCGGCCACAAGGCCGCTGATGGTGGCGTAATGCTGCAGTGCAAGAATTTCCGTCGGGGCCATCAAACATACCTGAAATCCATTGTCAAGGGCGATAAGTGCGGTCATCAGGGCCACCAGGGTCTTGCCACTTCCAACATCCCCCTGAAGTAAACGATTCATTTGAATATTCCTTGAAAGGTCACGCCTGATCTCCTTGATAACCTTTTTCTGCGCCTGCGTCAAAGGAAACGGAAGGTGATGCTCATAAAAAGTGTTGAAGTTATAACCAATTTCACTAAAGGGATATCCTTTAAACTTGTTCTCGCGGTTGTGTTTCAGGCTCAAAATTTTGATCTGGATCAGAAAAAGCTCCTCAAATTTGAGTCTAAAACGGGCATTCCGCAGGTCATGCGTGTTGTCGGGCTTGTGAATGGTGAAAAGCGCTTCTTCGAGGGGCATCATCCGCAACTTCTTCAACAAGGGGTCGGGCAGCGACTCCGGTATTTTCCCCCTGCTCTTTTCCAGGAGCGGAAGCATCAGCTTGTGCAAACTCTTCGATGTGATATATTTCTTCTTCAGCTTTTCAGTGGTATTGTAATGAGCCTGGAAAATTCCCTGGGGCTGGAGGGAAATGTCACCTTCAGCTTCCACCTCCGGATGAACGATATGGATGGCGCCGTTAAATTCATTGGGTTTACCGAAAATGGTATAGGTGGTATTCAGCTTAAGATTATTCTTTTGCCATTTGACACCCTGGAACCACACCAATTCAATTGACCCGGTTTCGTCCCTGAAAATGGCTGTCAACCGTTGCTTGCTCCCGGCACCCACCACCTCAAGCGAAACGATCTTCCCCTTCACCTGAACATGGGGCATGTTTCCCTGGATTTCGTTGATCTTGTAAAATTTGGTGCGGTCAACATATTTGTAGGGGAAGAAATAGAGAAAATCGCGGAATGTTTCAATATTCAGCTCTGTTTTCAGTAACTCTGCCCTAACAGGCCCTACCCCCGTTAAAAATTTAATATCTTGGTCGAGAAAATTGGTCATGCGGAACAAAGATATAAAACTGTCCTGAATATTATGAAGGTAATTCGGAGTAACCCCTGGGGTTTCGGGATTCATTCACCCTATGTATATCAACTGGTTACGAAAGTAATATTTGGAAAGCAAAGCTTCTCTCCGAAGGAAAAATCAGCCTTGCGCGGGTCCGGAAACGGGGTATGGGGGAAAAAGAACCAACTCTGCCGCTTAATTCTTGATTTTGAACCCGACAGGATCATGCTGGCAGGCGAGGGGCGTTTGGCTGATCTTCTGGGGAGTCCTCTTTTTCAGCAATTCCCTTATCGCCCCATTTTTCCGGAAGAGATTTCCCTGCTGGGAAATGAAAAAGAAATTGTCATCTTTGACGACTATTACGGCACGTTGTTTGACATACCCGATTACCAGGTTCCCGCCATATGGGTACTTTTTAACCTCTTTGATTTGAATTCAAAGAGTTTATTTAATAAATTGCGAAATTCGCAGCATGTGGCCCTCACCATTGAAGTGAATCGGATGGGAATCGCTATTTTTAATCGGAATTTCAAAAAACAGGATTTTAAGATCCTACGCTGGTTTTTTTTCTGATCGACAAAATAAATGTGAATGCAAAAAGTCATCCATCTTGACTCCATAGTCAAGAACTATAAAGTGGGGCCTTCTGTGGTAAGGGCGCTCCGGTCGGTAACACTCGAAATTTACAAAGGGGAGTATGTGGCTGTGATGGGTGCATCTGGTTCGGGGAAGTCGACGCTGATGAACATTATTGGCTGCCTTGATACGCCCACGAGTGGAAATTATATTTTGAACGGAATAGAGGTGAGCAGCATGACCGACAATAAACTGGCAGAAATCAGAAACAGGGAAATCGGCTTTGTTTTTCAGGTATTTAATCTTTTACCTCGCAACACTGCTCTCGAAAATGTGATGCTTCCCCTGATCTATGCAGGTGAAAACAAACAAACACGGAGGGAACTTGCCCTTCAGATGTTATACAATGTTGGCCTGGGTGACAGGGTAGAACATAAACCCAATGAGCTTTCAGGTGGTCAGCGGCAAAGGGTGGCCATTGCCAGAGCCTTGGTCAACAAGCCTTCCCTTTTGCTTGCCGACGAACCTACGGGAAACCTTGATTCTAAGATTTCGGAAGAGATCATGAAACTGTTTGCCGACATTCACCGGCAGGGGAACACACTGCTCATGGTCACCCATGAAGCAGATATTGCCCGGCATGCACACCGGATCATTAAACTGAAGGATGGAGAGATTGAGTCGGATATGGTCAATCCGAATCCGATATATTAAAAGAAAAATGAATTATAAGATTTATACCAGGACAGGTGATGATGGCACCACAGGACTTGTG
>CAZLDP010000427.1:0-3035 GCA_964558145.1 uncultured Prolixibacteraceae bacterium
TCGTCAGTGATTTCGGACTGAACGATGCGATCGAATCGGGGCTGGTCAAGACCCCACGTGTGGTAGTGCGCGACGATGCCGTGCCCGATGCAAAGACCTACAAATCCCGTCTTTATCATATTTACAATGACCAAGATGTAAAAGACGACCTGAACCGTAAAGCAGAGGCGGAAGAACCGCTACCAGACCTGGTGCTGAATGCCTACTACCTGTTGGGCTACGACTGGCGGGAGGCATGGAAGGCATGGAACAAAGCCAATCTGCCCACCCCACCGGTAATGATTACCGTCTGCAATCGTACCGAGACGGCCGCTCGGGTCAAACACGCCTTCGATTCTCGGCGCATTCACATTGACGAATTGTGCGATCCGGAGCGCATTCTGCACATCGACTCCAAAGTGCTCAAGGAAGCGGAAGAGCGCGAGGAACCAATTGCACCGCTGGAAATAGTCGAAGAAGGTGATGAAACAGAAGAAGCCGAAGAGCCAACGGCACGCAAGTTGACCAAAGCCGAGCAGGCCGAATTGCTTCGCCAGAAAGTAGACACGGTGGGCAAAGCCGGCCAGCCTGGGGCGGGCATTCAAAAGGTTATCTCCGTGGGAATGTTGAGTGAGGGATGGGATGCCAAGACGGTAACGCATATCATGGGGCTACGAGCCTTCACCAGCCAACTGTTGTGCGAACAAGTAGTCGGTCGTGGGCTACGGCGGACGACTTATGAAGTAAAGAAGACTATCGATCCCGATACCGGTGAGACCGTGGATCTGTTCGAACCAGAATATGTCAACATTTTCGGTATTCCCTTCACCTTCTTACCGCACGAAGGGGGCGAGGATGGTCCGCCACCACCACCACCACCCAAAACTGCCGTCGAACCTGATCCGGTCAAAAAGGAATATGAAATCAGTTGGCCCAGCGTAGTGCGCATCGAGCGCATCTTCCAACCGAAACTAACGCTGGATTGGACCAAAACGCGTATTTTGGAACTGGACGCTGCGCATACGGTAAAGGTGGCCGAACTGGCCCCGGTACTGGAAGGTAAACCGGATGTAACCCATATCAACCGAATCGAGTTGGAGAGTTTGGCACGTGAATTCCGAACCCAACGCATTATATTCGAGACGGCTCGGGACGTTTTTGACCAGATGAAACAAACTTGGAAAGGTAGACGCGAGGTTTTGCTGGCCCAGTTGGTACGTATCGTAGAGGAATTCATCAACTCAGATAAGATCACCATTTCCCCTCCACTGTTTTATCAGGATGAACTGCTTCGTCGATTGGTCATAGTTCTCAATATGTCCCGCGTGGTACAGCATGTCTGGGAGGCAGTAAGGCAGGATAACACCGAAAAGCTAACACCGGTGTTCGATCGCGATCATCCCATCCGCGCTACGGGTGAAATGCGCACTTGGTATACTGGTAAGCCTTGTGAGCGGACAAAGAAATCGCATATCAATGTTTGCGTCTATGAAAGCACATGGGAAGCGTCGGACGCCTTTGCGCTAGACAACAGCAAGCAGGTCACAGCTTGGGTTAAGAACGACCACCTGGGATTTGAGGTTCTTTACATTTATCGCGGCATAGTGCGCAAATACCGGCCCGATTTCCTAGTGCAGTTGAAAAACGGCGAAATGCTCGTCTTGGAGACCAAAGGACAAGACACGGACCAAGATAGGGTGAAACAACGCTATTTAGACGAATGGACACAGGCGATAAACACCCATGGTGGCTTTGGACGTTGGCATTGTGCAGTGACGAAAGCACCGGGCGAAATTCTGGATATTTTGATCAAGACAGCCGCCAGTTGATGTTGGACCGAATTATGCGCTATTTTAACGGGGCTCATTTCTTGGGCCACTCAATGAAGGCATTATTTTTGCTTGAAATAAAAGAAAAAATTCATTGACAATAAATTTTACATGGATTAGTAATTTGTCTCGCAAGAAACCTCTTGATTTATTGCTTGCGGCGACCGATATTAGTAATGGAATACGCTCGGGAGGCTGGTCGGGTATCCTGACCATTAAAGCCTCCCTAAATTTTTAAGGGGATCTGGATGAAAAAAGTTGCAGTATTTGTAGACTGGGAAAATATCAGAATCGGCATATTTGAGAAGGCCGCAAGGCATCCTTCAACACAAGTTAACTATAACGACGAAAATAATATCATCAAATTTATTTGTGCGTTTTTAGACCCCAAAGACGAAGAAATATATAGAATTTTCTTTTACTTAACTGATCCTTACGGTGACAAGATAAAAGGAGTTGATTACTCAAAAACCCAGACATATATAAATGCAACATCATTAATCGACAGACTGGGCATTTGTGACCACATAGCCATAAGAAAAGGCACATTGGTAGTTCGTGGATTTGACAGCAAAAAGAAGCCAATCTTTCAGCAAAAAAAAGTTGATATGCTCCTAGGATTAGACGTAGCGCATGTATCCTACGGTAAATTAGTAGATCGGGTTCTAATTCTCTCATGTGACACAGATATCATTCCAGCGCTGAAAGTTGCCAGAATAAATGGTCTACAGGTCATCCATGGTTCTTGCCCTGATATAGGAAAACCGGTACATCGAGACCTCAAACGTCATGCTGACATCATTCGCGAGATCCTCTTTGCGCATATTTTTCAAAAGACGTAATGGTTGTCAAAAAAATTGGTGGCTTCGTTGCAGAGGCAGGGTAAGAAACGACCCTGCCTTTTTCATTCTTATTCTAAACCTCAATTCACAATGCGCCCCCGTCACCTCACAAGTGGGATAAAAGTGGGATAAAATGAGCAGAGAAATGAAAAGGGGTTTCGTCAATAATTCCGAAATCATCGTCAGGATTGGCTTCCTGTCGCGGACCTTTCATGACTCATTGCTCTGAAAGATTGAAAGTGGGGAGAGGGTGGGGAGAAAATCAACTATATACGAACAAAAGGAAAGGGCTTACATGGCAACGTAAACTGTGTAAGCCCTTTGTTATCAATGGTGCCGGAGGACGGAGTCGAACCGTCACGCCCCCGAGGGGCGGGGGATTTTG
>CAZLDP010000428.1:0-2596 GCA_964558145.1 uncultured Prolixibacteraceae bacterium
GGTGACCGAGACCAAAATTCCCGCGGGAACGCAGCGGGTCACCCCGGAACGGGTGTTCCCTGTCGGGAATCACCTGACCCACGGAGGGCAGCTCCAAACTACCTGGACGCCGGGAAAGAAAAATACGCTGATTGCCGGTTTGGACATCTGGTCGCGCACCATGCGCACCGAACGCACAAAATATATCAAAAACGAAGTGATCAATCCTGCGGGAAACGTTGTTAAAACCATCAACCTGGTACGCGGAGAAACCCCGATTCCGAAATCAAGCTTCGGCAGCGGGGGAGTTTACCTCCAGGATGAAGCCCGGCTCTTCAACGACAGGCTCACCCTGATCACCGGAGGAAGAATCGACGGCATCAAGGTGAAGAATAAAGCAGGAACCGATATAGACTACCTCATCATCGACGGTGTGAGGAACGATACGCCCCCCAACCAGCGGATCACCTTTCCGTCAGGGAACAACAACACCCTCTCCTGGAGCGCCAATGCCGGAATGTTGTACAAGTTGACCAAAGAGAGTGACCTGACACTCAACCTGGCCCGTTCCTTCAGGGCGCCTTCGCTGGAAGAGCTCTTCAAATACATCGACCTGGGAAATTATGTCAGTCTGGGTGATCCGGAACTGAAACCTGAAAACGGCGCCTCCGTCAACCTGGGACTGCGGATCTGGAAGCCCCGGTTCAACATGCAGGTGAACGGCTTTGTCAACCGGATCGGCAACCTGGTGGTAGAGACCCCCGGGGAGTTCATCTATACCCTCAATACGGGACCGCTGGAGGGGACAAAGGATACCCTTCCGGCCCTGGTTTATGCCAATGTCAGCAAGGCAATGCTTTACGGAGCCGATTTCGGGATGCAATACAACGTATGGCCCAACGTGGTCGTTGTAGCTTCGGGGACTTATGTCAGGGGAAAAGATAGGGTGTCGGGGAGCGATCTTCCGCGGATCCCCCCACTCAACGGACGGCTGGGGGTGCGGTATACCCTTCCGGAATGGGGTGCTGCAGAGTTCACCATGATCCATGCAGCCCGCCAGGAAAAGATCGCCAAAGGGGAAAAACCCACCGGCGGCTATACCCGGTTTGACCTGGTATTGAGTTCCGCCCTGATTCACCTGGGAGAACTCCGCCTGCAACTCTTCGCCGGCATCGACAACCTCACCAACCAGAGTTACGCCAACCATTTGGCCACCAACCGCGGCGGAATCAGCGCTGAACCCGGACGCAACATTTACCTGCGGCTCAACCTGGCATTCTGATACAGAAGCAAATGACGCCGTTTTATAGAAGAGAGTACGCTTGCCTTCTCTTACCAGATATTATTTGGATTACTTTAAAATTTGAATTTGTACATAAATTACCCTCATTTCGCCGACCTGAAAACCAGATTCCCGGTTTAAATAGGGACTTAATGGTCAGCAGGGAATTTTGGCAATCAGCGCCGATTTTTCCTCCTCCCCCAGGAAACTGGCGCGAAAGGAGTTGATGGCCAGTTGCCGGAGATCTTCAGGAGTAAGTTGAAGGGAATGGGCAATCGCCCGGAAATTGTCGTTGATGTATCCCCCGAAATAGGCTGGATCATCGGAATTAACGGTAACGACGATTCCCCTTTCAAGCATTTTTTTCAGAGGGTGAAGGGCCAGGTCGGGATACACCTTCAGTTTCTGATTCGAAAGGGGGCACATGGTCAGGGGAATCTGAAGGTCAGCCAGTCTTTCAAGGAGCCTTTCGTCGTGGATGGCGGCATATCCGTGATCGATTCGCTTTACCTTTAACAAGTCGATGGCCTCGCTGACATACTCTGCGGGTCCCTCCTCTCCCGCATGGGGCACGGTCAGAAAGCCCTCTTCCATGGCTTTTTCGAAGACCTTCCGGTACAACGAGGGGGGATATCCCTTTTCAGAGGAATCAAGGCCTACAGCCACGATATGTTCGCGGTAGCCTAAGGCCATTTCCAGCGCCCCGAAAGCCGAGGGTTCACCCAAATGGCGCAAAAAACAGAGGATCAAACGGCTGGTAATTCCCATTTCCTTTTCACCATCAGCCAGGGCATCCAGAATTCCGTCCACCACCCTTTCAAATGGAATTCCCCGGGCAGTATGGGTTTGGGGATCGAAGAAAATTTCAGTATGAAGTACTTGGTCGTAATGAGCCCGGCGGAGGTAGGCCATGGTGAGGTCATAGAAATCCTGTTTCTGCCTGAGGGCATCGGCTCCCGCATAATAGACGTCAAGAAAATCCTGAAGATTGCCGAAGGTGTACGCCCTTTTCAGTTCTTCCACGGAGCTGTATTTCAGCCTGACCCGGTTGCGGGCGGCCACCTCAAAGAGCATTTCCGGTTCGAGCGTCCCCTCAATATGGAGGTGCAGTTCTGCCTTGGGCAGGGAATTCAACGTGTGTAGCATATCAGATTCAGCCATAGCCTGACACTTTTATGCAAGTATACAAAACTCCGGTGAATCTGAAGCGGATTTCATCCTGTTGATTTTCAGGAAAAATGATGTATATCCGGGTATTCTTTTTTAAATTATTATTGTTATATTTGAAGATCCATAAAATTAAACATAACGATATGAAACCATCTGCACCATCAA
>CAZLDP010000428.1:2606-3030 GCA_964558145.1 uncultured Prolixibacteraceae bacterium
AATAATTTCTCAACATATGCCTGATATCCGGAGGAGAGCTTCCGGATGTTGAATATGGTCAGGTTGTGTAATTCATTTTGCAGGATGAGTGGATCATAAAGAATGGTATGCCGGAACCAGAAGATGCCCTCTCATTGTTTTTGATCGGGATGACAGCCGGAACCTTTTGATTCGGACTGAAAATTATCATTTCCCCACCCACACTTTGAATGCCGAAGCCTTCAGCCGGCTGACGGTTACCTTGTCGTTGACGGGACTCTTCAGCCTGACGACCAACTTGTTGCCAAAATAGTCCTCAAAGCGCGCAATCAGGTCAATGTGGATAATGGTCCTGCGGTCGGCCCTGAAATAGAGGTCAGGGTCGAGTTCCTCCTCCAGCCGGTCTAAGGAGAAGTCGACCACATGCTTTTCCCCACTCCAGGTG
>CAZLDP010000429.1:0-3030 GCA_964558145.1 uncultured Prolixibacteraceae bacterium
GTATTACATAAGAGATGGAATCACCGGGCCGGGCGCCCAGGGCAGCATAGGCAAACTGTTTCCCGTACAGATTTCCCGATTCTTTTCCGATCCCGACGGCCGGTAGCGGAGTCCCGTTCAGATAAAACAGAATTTGCACGGTATCGATCCCCAGATTGTCGGTGATATCAGCCAAAATCTCAAATTGAGGATTATCCTGAAGAAGGTATTTCACGGGTTCGTGGTTGATCACGGGTTTAATCGTATCCTTCCCAATATTTATCGAGAAAAACGATTTTTCGATATGGGCAGGAAAGGTAAAGGAGCGTTGCAGGGTGTCGTGTGCCTCCAGATAATATGAAATCTTCCTGGCCTCTTTGGGGGGGACCATGGATACAGAAAATCCCTTTTCATTTTGGGTCATCACCAGCGTATCGCGGTGCGATCCGAACTGATCGGACGACCAGATTACCCTGACTCCCCTTTTGTCTACTCCCAAGTCGCTGTCAATCACCACGTCAAATTGGAGGGGTTTCACTATTTCTTCCACATCTTTCAGGGGTGTAAACCGGAAGTAAAGGTGTTTCCATCCGATATCGGCAAGGATGCCCGAGGTAAGCGGCCCTGGGGTATGGATGGCCTCTCCCTTTCCCGCAGCATGGGTCATCAGGGCATTGATGCTTCCGTAGGGATAGGTGTCGTCATTTAAATGGTAGATACTGGATGACACCATGTAAGTTGCGGGAGCGAACAACCTCGGCCTTGACAGGTTACCTATGGTAAAAGCAACATCACTGCCTGAATACAGGTTGTTGGAAGTAATTGCGTTGTAAAGTTCTTTTGAAGGATTGCTGTAATTCAAGGGATCGGTTAACCGCTTGCGGTTAAAATCTTCTACCCACCGGTCAAAAATAGCCGGAAATTGATCGTCATAATGGTCATAATAACCCATAGAACCGGACTCTTCAACATTGAAGAATCCGATAAATCCCAGTCCATGGGCAATCTCATGCAGGACTGTTGAAACAAGATCATATCTGGTTGAAGGTGTTTTTCCGTCGGTACCCACATACCAGGGCATGGAGGAGTTGAAACTGGCCTTCATATCAAAAGAACTGGGGCCAGTGATTTCTTTTTCCATGATCTTTTCTGCCAGAGCCACCGGATAATAGGTGTCGGCAAGAGGTGCATTTTCAAAATTGGCATAAAAATATTGGGCCCCGCAACTTCCCAGTGTCTGGTCGCTCAATATTTTCCATTCGGCAAGCATATAGATGGGAACCGAAGAGGTGATGAGCGACTCCCATATTTCCACTGCCATCTCAAATGCCTTTTTCACACTATCGGGAAAACCCACATAAGTAACCACAATGTCGGAAGTTTTCGAAGCTGATTTCAACTGGTTCAGGAACTCCTGAGGAGGGCGGACGTAGCCATGCCCTGTTTCGCCTGAGACTTTGCAAATTACAGGTTCAACCACGATCCTTTTCTTCTCTATGCGGTCCAGGGCTGACAATTGCATCACGGCAAACAAAAGCAGCGCTCCAGTCAGTACACTCTTCCCGGAAATCTTCCGGAAATCTCCAGGGAATATCATCTCTCTTTTCTGCATAAAACAGCTCTTTCAGGGCATAAAAACAGTACTAACCTGTTTTTTCTCCTTTTCTCAATGATAGGTATAAAGGTTCAAAAGTAACCAATTAGCAGAATCTTGCAACAAGGGGGAAGGATATGGTTAACTTTATAACATGGGACTAACCAGGTGAGCAAGTGATTCTTTTAGCTTGGAACTCCATGGGCGCCGTTTCCACTCCGACCGCACAATTTCCCTACTATGGTGGAGGTCGTGGCGGAAATAGGCCATCAACTGGCGGTTAAAAAGCTGATCGTAAATAAAGGCGTTCACTTCAAAATTGGTCTCCATGCTTCTGAAGTCGAGGTTGGCAGTTCCCACCGAAGAGAACACCCCGTCGACCATAATCAGTTTACTATGAATAAAACCTTTCTGGTAAAAGAAAATTTTCACGCCCGCTTCCAGAAGTTCTTCAACGAAAGAGAAAGAGCACCACCGTGGAATGACGGCATCGGAGAATTCAGGCATAAGAATTTTGACATCGATTCCTCCAAGGGCAGCGGTTTTCAGGGCACTTATGATGGGGGGAGGAGGCATCAGGTAGGGAGTGACAATGGCAATTTCCCTGTCGGCGCCGGTGATGGCGGTAAAAAAAGCCTGTCCGATGCTTTCCCAATCGGAATCGGGACCACTGGCGCTGATCTGAACCGCCATACCGGGTTCCATGGTCATCGGCGGAAAATAATCAGTTCCCGTCAGGTTTTCCCGACTCATAAAATACCAGTCGGCAGCAAAAACCGCCTGAAGAGAAAGCACGGCATCTCCTTCGATTTGCAGGTGGGTATCCCGCCATGGACCAATCTTCTCCAATCCTTTCCGGTACCTGTCGGCAATATTGATTCCTCCTGTAAAGCCCACCCTGCCGTCGACCACAGCAATTTTCCGGTGATTTCTGTAATTGACGCGATGGGTAAACCGGGGAAAACGAACTTCCATGAATGACCTGACATCAACACCCGCATCCTTCAGATCGCGCAGATAACCGCGTGAAAGCCCCCAACAACCCACATCGTCGATAATCAGCCTGACCTCCACTCCTTCCCTGCTCTTGCGCATCAGGATCTCTTTCAATTCGTTACCGGTTTCATCCTCATCAATGATGTAATACTCCAGATGAATATGATGCTTCGCCTGCTCCAGGGTCTGAAAAAGAGCCCTGAAAGTCTTGTCCCCGTTGTTGAGGATTTTCAACCGGTTTCCAGTGGTAAGCAGAGCGTAAGAATTGCTCATCAGCAACTTGACCAATTTCTCCTTTTTACGGGCAGCCTCCGGCAGATGAAATTCATTCTTCTGCAATTTCTGCAACTGACGATTGGTGAGTGACCTGAAACGACCCAAGGTCTTCAACCCTCTCCTCGTAAACATCTTATTTTTCCGGAACTCTTGACCCAGGAATAGATAAACAATCAGCCCGATAC
>CAZLDP010000430.1:0-3029 GCA_964558145.1 uncultured Prolixibacteraceae bacterium
TACCGAACACCGGTTCCTTTATTTCCGGGCTACCTTGCTAAGGGTTCCCGCTTTCAATCCGGATGAGTCCTTGCCGGTTACGGCCATCCATCATTATCGTCAGCGGATCGGCAAACCGGACATGCCGGATATAGCCGGCGCTTCTGATCACCTCCTGCTCTTCCAGGATCTCCAGGTCGATGTGAGAATTGGAGGAATTATAGGGGATTGAAAAATAGCCTACATTCATGGAGGTCACATTATGGAAGAAGTGGGATCCCAGACTCCCCTCAAGGGGAAAATTCTGCAATCCGATTTCCACGATCACCCTGGCTTTGGAGATGCCTGCCCAACAGACTGGAATCCCGGTGAAATGGTCGTTGGTTCCCCAGCGTCCCGGTCCGATCAGGATATATTCAGTTTGGGTTTCTTCGAAATACCGGTTGAATTCATTCACCTCCCTGGCGATCTCCTGGGTAAGGATGGAGCTGAAATGGTGAGGGTCCACATAAACCACATCGCGGATATGGCGAATGATGCCGTTTCCCATCCCTTTTTCAGCGTACATCAGGAGATGGTTTTTTTTGTGGATGTCCGGATCAATTTCGATTTGTTCTTCCGATCGAATGAGCGGTTTGATCTGAAGGATGTAAAAGGTGGGCAGTCCGTTGTCGCCTGGATTCAGGTCGATGGCGTATTCCATTTCAACGGGCGATCCCATTGCTTCCCTGAGGAGCCGGAGCAAGACTTTCAAGGTGTCGGCCAAAGGAAGGGCATTGTATTTGAGAATATTACTGAAGTCCACCACTCTTGGTCCGGGGAAGCTCATACCGGGAATCAGGCAATCGTTTTCCATGACATACGTCGAAACACACAAGTCTAAGGTTCCGTCCGATTCGGCTTCCTTGATACGATACCGTTTGATGGCTGCGTCTTCTCCCTGTTCCACCAGGTCGAAGGTAGTCTTGTTCATGTCGATGGCATAGAAATGACGCTGCGATTCCCTGATCTGGTCTTTGAGCGATACGCTGTTGATGGATGGATATTTGGGACAGAACCGGAAGGCGCTTTCCCCACCGGCTACGTACATGCCAAGTCCTACCGCGGTTATCGATACCCCATCATCAGGCTCCATATAAGCTACCGGATAGTAGTTGTATGAGTGTGCTACCCCTGAGATGTGGGGGTAGAATTTTCCGTGAAACTCATTCCCCACCACTTCCTGGATGATGACAGCCATTTTCTCCTCTTCGATCTTGTAGTGGATTGCCTCGAAGTACATTTGTGCCGATTCCGTAAAAATACTGGCATACACCAGCTTGATGGCTGTAACCAGTTGGGTGAACCGTACCTGCAGATCAGGGTGATTGTTGGGAATGAGATAAGTGGCATAAACCCCGGCAAAAGGCTGAAGCAGGGAATCTTCGAAGAGTCCCGAAGAGCGGATGGCAAGGGGTTTCTTCATGACCTTCAGGTAACTAAGGAGCATGTCGTTCATCTGCTCATCGAATTGTGCCTCAAGAAACTGACTGCGGATGTGAAGGTAGTCGGTGTTGCTGTAAATGTTTTCGTACAGGTTGTTGAATTCGAGAAACCGGTCGAATTCGCTGACTCCGATCACCGCTGTAGGGGGAATTCTGATGTTGATGTCCCGGATGATTTTGCTGAAGTCGATACTTTCGATGAAATTGCAGATGAATGCCATTCCCCGGCCTTTCCCTCCCAGGGAGCCTTTCCCGAAACGGATGACTAAGCGGTTGCAGTCAACCAGGTCGGGTTCAAATTTAATGATCCTCCCCTGCAATTTCTTAAGCCTGACCCTTCGGAACACGTCGAGACAAAATTGGCGAAGCTCCTCGGTATTGTCGAAATCGGCAGTTTGAACGGGAATGAGTTGTTCTGCCATGTTGATTTCACCCCGGGCCATCAGCCAGGTACTGAAGGAGTTCCTGCTGCCATGGTATTCTAACGCGGCATCGGGAACAATCCGGAACATATCTTCAAACTCCTGCAGATTGCGTGCCTCCATCAAGGGATTGCCATTCAGGTCTTTAAAGACGAAATTACCGAATCCCAAACGGCGGTAAAGGAAATTCAATATGTCGAGCGACAGGCTTTCCGAATTTTTATCAATGAAATCGGCGCCAGTCTGGTAGGCTTTTTCCGCGTTGACAATATCGTGTGACTGGAGCAGCAGGGGGATGGGAAACCGCATAACGCCGGCCACGTAGTTTAATAGTTTAATGCCGGCTTCCTCATCGTCAAATCCATTTTTCTCAAACTTCACATCGGAGATCACGCACAACAGGTAATCACGGTAAGTGTTGATGATTTCCACCGCTTCTTCGTAGGTGCTGACCAGGATTACCTTGGGTCGAGCTCTCATTTTCAAGATGATATGAAGCTCATCGTTTGAATCGTCTTCCACCAGATTCTGGGTCTGACTCATGATGGTGGTATAGAGCACGGGCAGGTACCTGGAATAGTATTGAATACTGTCTTCCACCAGCAGGATGATGCGTACATTTCCGAGGCGGGTATCCGGTGCGATGTTTTTCTGGTCTTCTATGTATTTGATCATGGCCAGGAATACATTCGAATTCCCGTTCCACACAAAGGTTCGGTCAATAAAATCGGCTTTCTGTGTCTCTTTTTTGAAGAATTTCAGGTCGGCGTTGTTGTTGGCTAACAACAGGATGGGCACGTTGGGTTTCAGGGCGTGAATGTCGCGGGCTGTTTCTATGGGCATCGATTTGTCCACACCAGCCATCACAATGACCAGGTCATACTCCCTTAAAATGACAAGCCGCCGGGCTTCCTCGCGGGTGTTTGCACTGGTAAAGCGGGGAGCAGCGTAAAGATGGAGCTGAAGATACTCCCCGAAAATCTTGTCGCTGAATTGTCCTTCCCTGACAATTGAATAGGAATCGTAGAGGGTGGCTACCAATAAAACCTCTTTGACCTTGGTAGGCATTAATTCGTGAAAAATATCGCGGTCGCTTTTCCGGTTTTTGTAGATGGCCGAAAGGGTCAGTTTCTCTAAATCTATC
>CAZLDP010000431.1:0-3014 GCA_964558145.1 uncultured Prolixibacteraceae bacterium
TCTCAGGGCTTATCGGTGAACTTTCACCCCAGACCAGCCAATTCTGCCTTGAATTGGCCCGGTTTGCCAAAAAATATGGCACGCTGATCTCTTTCGATCTGAATTACAGGGCTTCTTTCTGGAAAGGAAGGGAAGAAGAGTTACGGAATATCTTCACCGAAATCGCTTCTGTAACCGACATTCTGATCGGCAATGAAGAGGATTTCCAACTCTGTTTGGGAATCGAAGGTCCCGAAGCAGGAGGAAAAGGGATCACATCCGAAATCGATGGGTTCAAAGAGATGATTGGTCGTGTGAAAGCTTCCTTCCCTCATGCTTCCGTGTTCGCAACCACGCTCAGGCAGGTAATCAGCGCCAATGAGCATCTCTGGGGCGCCATCATGCTGGAGGAAAAAAACTGGCAGGTTATCGAACCGCGAAGAATCAATGTGCTCGACAGGATCGGAGGCGGGGATGGTTTCGTAGGAGGTCTTCTCTATGGAATCCTCCGGGAATGGGATCCGGAAAAATGGCCGCAGTTTGCATGGGCCACCGGCGCATTAGCCACCACTTTCCTGACCGATTACGCTCAACCCGCCGACGAAGAGATGGTTTGGAGTATATGGAAGGGAAATGCCCGGGTGAAGAGGTAGGTCGGGGTAAAGGCAGAGAAAAAGGTTGCCAGATAAGTGGAATCAATCTGAAATCTCCGCTCTCCGTCCTGAAATCGCGAATCGATGAGGCTTTCTGCTTCGGACGGTCTATTCGGTTGCGACGGGAGGCATGGGTTTCAATTTGTTCACGTGTACAAGGGGTATCCCTTGCTATGAAATATAAACAGATATTCAAACCTATTAAACAAATAAGATGATGTTTTTTGAAAACGGTTCGATCAGCAGCAATTTGACGGCCGACGACTTAAGAAAGGGGCTTAGCCAGGCTTTTGGGAAAATCGGCAGGAAGGAGAAAGTTCTGGCGATACCACCCGATTATACCCGTTTACCCAGTCGTGCTGGGGAATTAACTGAAATGAGCTGGGAGTATTTCGGGGAGAAGCTGACCGATGTGCTGCCTGCGCTGGGAACCCATACTCCCATGACTGACCCCCAGATCGCCCATATGTTCGGGAAAACACCCCGCAAGCTGTTCCGTGACCACGACTGGCGCCACGATGTGGTCACATTGGGCTATGTCCCCGGTGAATTTGTGAAGGAGGTTTCCGATGGTGCCGTGGATTATCCTTGGCCTGCCCAGGTTAATAAATTGCTTGTGGAAGGGGGATTTGATCTGATCCTTTCGATCGGACAGGTAGTTCCCCACGAAGTGGTGGGAATGGCCAATTACAACAAGAATATCTTTGTCGGAACCGGCGGGGCCGAAGGGATCAACAAAAGCCATTTTATCGGGGCAGCTTATGGCATGGAGAAAATGATGGGCCGGTCCGACACGCCTGTCCGGAAAATTTTCAATTACGCCTCCGAGCATTTTGCATCCCATCTGCCCATTGTCTATATTCAAACGGTGGTAGGTGTGAACAAGCAGGGAAAACTGCAAACCTATGGTCTTTTCATCGGCGATGATTTTGAGGTGTTCGACAAAGCTGCAAAGCTTTCTCTTGAAGTCAACTTTGAGATGGTTGAAAAACCGTTGAAAAAAGTGGTAGTATGGCTCGATCCCACTGAATTCAAGAGTACATGGCTGGGAAACAAAAGTATTTACCGTACCCGGATGGCGATTGCCGACGGAGGGGAATTGATTGTGCTTGCCCCTGCCCTGCGTGAGTTCGGCGAAGACAAGGAGATTGACCGGCTTATCCGTAAATACGGATATTTCGGCACTCCCCACACGCTGAAAGTCACTGCAGAAAATGAAGATCTGCAAAATAACCTGAGCGCTGCGGCTCACCTGATCCATGGATCCTCAGAAGGCCGTTTCTCTATTACCTACTGTCCGGGCAAGGGAAAGGAAAACCTCACCCGTGTAGAGATTGAGGGGGTAGGATTTCAATGGGCCGACTACGATAAAATGACGGCAAGCTACAATCCTGAGGTGCTTAGGGACGGCTACAATACCCTGCCTAACGGGGAAGAGATCTTTTATATCTCCAATCCCGCCCTGGGACTCTGGGCTTATCGCGACCGTTTCACCCTTTAAACTCAGGTTAGTCACCTCCTTAACGGAATTCGGTAACGGTTTAGCTCAGATTACTGAACACCGGATACCCAATACCGATCACCGCTCACTGATTACCAGAAATGATGACTGAAATAAGATGGGGCATTATAGGCGCCGGAAACGTTACTGAGTTGAAAAGTGGACCTGCCTTTAACAAGGTGCCGCATTCGCGGTTGGTGGCAGTGATGCGCCGCGACGCTGCCCGGGCGGCAGATTATGCCAGGCGCCACCATGTACCGCGTTGGTATAGTGATGCAGGGGATTTGATCCTCGATCCGGAGGTCAATGCCATTTACGTGGCCACCCCACCCTCCTCCCATGCATCCTATGCGATCAGGGCAATGCAGGCGGGAAAACCGGTCTATGTCGAAAAACCCATGGCGCTCAATTATCAGCAATGCGAGGAGATGATCAAAGTTTCAGAGGAAACTGGAATTTCCTTGTATGTAGCATATTACCGGAGGTCGCTTCCCGCTTTTCTCAAAGTGAAGGAACTGATCGGGGAAGGAGCCATCGGCAAGGTGCTGACTGTTAATATTCAGCTTTATAAACAGGCCAGGGAAAAGGGATTGGATCCTTCCCTGATGAGTTGGCACGTGTTTCCTGAAATCGCAGGCGCAGGGCATTTTTATGACCTGGCTTCCCACCAGTTCGACTTTCTCGATTTTCTGTTGGGTCCGGTCTCCTCGGTGAAGGGAATGGCTTCAAACCAGGCAGGTCTCTATCCTGCGGAAGATTCGGTCAGTTGCAGTTTCCGGTTCCAAAACGGAATTACGGGTACAGGCAGTTGGTGCTTCGTTGTTCACGAAACTGCGGAAACCGACCTTTTTGAAATTGTCGGGGATGGAGGGAAAATTACC
>CAZLDP010000432.1:0-3009 GCA_964558145.1 uncultured Prolixibacteraceae bacterium
GCCGGGCTGAAAGGGACTGGCCCTCAGGGAAGGATTATCGCGCGGGATGTGGAAGTGGCCAACCAAAAAATCGCACGGGAAGCAGAAACGTCAAGCCCCGCAAAAGCCGTCACAGCGTCACCGTCGCCCACTCGTCAGGCTGCCCCCAAACCAGAGCCCGTTCAAGCTCCTGTTTATAAAGGCCCCCTGCAGGGAGACGATTTTGAAGTTAAGCCCACGACGAATATCAGGAAGCTGATTGCCAAGGCTATGCATACCTCTCTTCAGAATTCAGCCCAGCTCACGCACCATTTAAGTGCCGATGCCCGGGCCCTGTTGGCTGCCCGGAAACAGTTCAAACATCAATTTGAAACGGGAAAGATCAGGGAGAATGTCACCATCAACGACCTGGTTTGCTTTGCCGTAATCGGGGCACTCAAGAAATTTCCCCAGGTGAATGCCCATTACCTGGGCGACCAGATCAAGTATTTCAACAGGATCCATCTGGGGCTTGCGGTAGATACCGACCGCGGATTGATGGTCCCGGCGCTGCGTGACGCAGGCGATTTTTCAGTAACCGGTCTGTCGGGACGGTTGCAGCAATTAGCAGCCGACAGCCGCAAGGGAAATGTAAATCCCGACTTGTTGAGCCCCGAAGCGGCTACCTTTACCGTTTCGAACCTCGGAAATTACGGAGTGGAAATATTCACACCCGTGATCAACCTGCCTCAAACGGCTATCCTGGGAGTATGTGCCATCATCCCCCGTCCGAAAGATCTGGGTGACGGCATCATTGGCTTTGTTCCCCACATCGGGTTGTCGCTGACTTACGACCACCGTGCCCTTGACGGAGGGGAAGCTACCCGTTTCCTTGCCGAAATCCGTTCACAAATCGAAAATTTAAAAGTATAACCGCATAGACGCGGAGATGCAAAGCAATGGTCTACTTGCCTTCGCGCCTCGGCGGCAAAAAACGCCATAATTATGCCAAAATCACAATTTATCAATCCGGCTGAAGTCCGTAGTCCCGGATTTATTGAATTCAGTCCGATTCCGGTCAACCAGTACCAGAAAAGCATCGCCGATGAGCGGGAGAACTTTACGGACGACGATTTCCTGCGAATATACCGCGACATGGTAGTCATCCGCGAGTTTGAAACGATGATTAACCTGATCAAGACACGGGGCGAATACCATGGAATCGCTTACAACCATCCGGGGCCTGCCCATCTCTCCATCGGGCAGGAAGCCGCCGCAGTGGGAATGGCTTATACCCTGACAGTTGACGATTTCATTTTCGGATCGCACCGAAGCCACGGTGAAATCCTGGCCAAAGGATTGTCCGCGATCAACCAGTTGAGCGATATAGAGTTGATGCGCATCATGGAGTCTCATTTCAACGGGAAAACCCTCCGGCCCGTTCTGGCCGGACATGAAGGTACCGTGAAAGAGCTTGCCGTGAAATTTCTGATTTACGGAACCCTTGCCGAGATCTTTGCACGGGAAACAGGTTTCAACAGGGGGTTGGGCGGATCAATGCATGCATTTTTCACCCCCTTCGGCGTATATCCCAACAATGCCATTGTGGGAGGGTCGGGCGACATTTCGGTAGGTGCTGCACTTTACAAAAAAGTAAACCGGAAAAAAGGGATTGTTGTGGCCAATATCGGAGACGCCTCCATGGCCTGCGGACCGGTATGGGAGGGACTTTCTTTTGCCACCATGGACCAGTTCAATGAACTGTGGGAAGAGGACATGAAAGGGGGTCTTCCTCTGATTATCAATATCATGAACAACCAGTACGGAATGGGTGGCCAGACCTGCGGAGAGACCATGGGTTACGGTATTGCCGCCCGCATCGGGGCAGGCCTCAATGAAGACCAGATGCATGCCGAGCGGGTCGACGGCTACAATCCCCTGGCCGTCATCGACGCTTACCGCAGAAAAAGAAAAGTCCTGGAAGAAAAACGGGGACCGGTACTCTTAGATGTATTGACTTACCGTTACAGCGGGCATTCCCCATCCGATGCCTCTTCGTACCGCACGAAAGAGGAAGTGGAAGCCTGGGAAAAGGTCGACTCCATCCAATGGTTCGGCAACGAACTGGTGCAGGAAGGAGTGGTCGAAGCCACCCAGTTGGAACAAATTAAAAGTGAAATCGCGGAACTGATCACCGCGTCTCTTAAACTGGCCATCGACGATGAAGTCTCTCCGCACATGGATCTACAATCCATGCCCAATCTCATCGGGGAAATGATGTTCTCCAATGAATCGTTAGACCGGATGGAAGAAGGCGCCCCCGAAGTCAACCACCCCATGGAGGAAAATCCCCGTGTGAAACAATTAGCAAACAAAGAAAGGTATGCCTTCGACGAAAAAGGCAATCCCCATTCCAAAATCAAGAATTACGTGTTGCGTGATGGGATTTTTGAGGCCATCATCGACCGGTTTTACAAAGATCCTACCCTTATTGCCTACGGAGAAGAAAACCGCGATTGGGGAGGCGCATTTGCCGTGTACAGGGGCCTGACCGAAGCCCTGCCCTACCACAGACTTTTCAACTCCCCAATATCGGAAGGTGCCATTGTGGGAACGGCTATTGGCTATGCCATGTGCGGCGGCCGGGTTATCCCCGAAATCATGTACTGCGACTTCCTTGGCAGAGCCGGCGACGAGGTGTTTAATCAATTACCCAAATGGCAGGCTATGAGCGGGAACGTACTGAAGATGCCCGTGGTGCTCCGTGTCTCTGTAGGATCCAAATACGGAGCGCAGCATTCGCAGGACTGGACGGCCCTTGCCGCACACATCCCGGGGTTGAAAGTGGTATTTCCGGTTACTCCCTACGACGCCAAGGGCCTGATGAACAGTGCACTGCAGGGCACTGATCCTGTCGTTTTCTTTGAAAGCCAGAGAGTTTACGATATAGGTGAATTGTTCCACAAGGAGGGCGTTCCTTCAGGATACTACGAAATTCCAATCGGCGAACCCGACATCAAAAGAACGGGAAACGATGTGACCATTCTGACC
>CAZLDP010000433.1:0-3000 GCA_964558145.1 uncultured Prolixibacteraceae bacterium
AGGTGGCTGCGCCGCGTGGTCAGGTGGTTGTCCGACGTGAACGAGAACGGAACCGAAGCGGCTGCCGTAACGGCTGTCGGGATGTTTACCACCAGCATGCCGGTTGATCCGCCGGAGAAGATCTATTTCACCGTGGACCGGCCGTTCCTGTTTGCCATCACCGAAAAGACCACAGGAACCATATTATTCATTGGCGAAATGAACGCTCCGGAATACGACTGACAGTCGATGGGGTTTTCCTGTGAGGGAAACCGGGGTGAAATCCCTATATTTGTGACCTCCAAATTGTAAATGATGAAAACCAGAGTGTTTGGTGCAATTTTCATTGCACTGCTGACCATTGTGGTGTTACTGACCACCTGTGGTTTGAAAATAAAGGAGGTGCAACCGGATAGGGATGGAGGTGGGCAGGAAAGCTGCCGGTGTGTGTTTACGTCACCTCCCATGCCGGATTCACTTTCATTTATGCAGGAGGTTGTGCCCCTTGACCGTTTTGAGGTGTATGAAAATCTGGAAAGGGA
Organism: uncultured Prolixibacteraceae bacterium; assembly: GCA_964558145.1. GTDB lineage: Bacteria > Bacteroidota > Bacteroidia > Bacteroidales > Prolixibacteraceae > UBA1413. Next base: position 522 of record CAZLDP010000433.1, read on the forward strand.
AATTCTGGTTAATGCCAATTTTCATTCTCAGACGATCAGGTTGATCAAGTTGGCTCCCCGCTACTTCAGTATCATTGATCCGATTCTGGAATCAGAGGGTGTGCCGTCCGATTTCCGCTACCTGGCAGTGGCTGAGAGCAACCTGAATCCGAAAGCCTATTCCCCTTCGGGAGCTGCAGGAATCTGGCAGTTTATGAAGGGAACCGCTGCCGAATATGGGCTGGAAGTAAACGTCGAGGTGGATGAGCGGTATCATATCGAAAAGGCGACGCGTGCGGCCTGCAAATACCTGAAAGAGGGATACCTTAAATATGGGAGTTGGAGCTTGGTGGCTGCTGCTTACAACGCCGGCCACGGGGCCATTGAAAAACAAATGGAGCGGCAGGGAGCGTGTAATTACTATGACCTGCTCCTTGCGGAAGAGACAGAAAGGTATGTATTCAGGATACTCAGCCTGAAGCTGATTTTAGAGGATCCTGCACGGTATGGTTTTCAAATTGCAGAAAAGGAAAAATACCCCCTTCTGAAAACCCGCAAAGTGGAAGTGACAGGGCCTATATCCGATTGGGCGGCATTTGCCAGGGAGTACGGCATCACCTATAAGACGCTTAAATACTACAATCCCTGGCTGCGCGAAACTGTGCTTGCCAATAAGAACGGGAAAAGCTATTTCATTGAGATCCCCCGGTAAACGCGATTATCAACTATCTTTGCTGCCATTATGGAATGGCCTGGCAGGTGGTGCCGGTAACTGAAAAGGAAATGAAAGTGAAGGATTCAGAGCAAAGGATGCCTGAAGAAGAGTATGTTATTGTGAGGGGTGCGCGGGTGCACAACCTCCAGAATATAGATGTGGATATTCCGCGGAACAAGCTGACCGTGATCACCGGTTTAAGCGGAAGCGGCAAATCATCCCTCGCCTTTGACACCATTTACGCCGAAGGACAGCGCAGGTACGTCGAAACATTTTCTGCTTATGCCCGCTCATTCCTTGGAAATATGGAGCGGCCCGATGTGGATCTGATCGCGGGCTTAAGTCCCGTTATTTCCATTGAGCAAAAGGTCACCAGCCGCAATCCCCGTTCGACAGTAGGCACCGTTACTGAGATATACGACTTTCTCCGGTTGCTTTATGCCCGGGCCGCCGATGCTTATTCCTATCAAACAGGGGAAAAGATGGTGAAATACAGTGAAGAGAAGATTCTTCAACTGATCAGGGAGAAATTTTATGGTCGCAAAATATACATTCTGGCTCCACAGGTAAAAGGAAGAAAAGGGCACTACCGGGAACTTTTTGAACAGATTCGCAAGAAAGGTTTTTTGCATGCGAGGGTCGATGGAGTGATCACCGAACTCAAACATGGTTTCAAAGTAGACCGTTACACTATCCACTTTATAGAAACGGTCATTGACAAGCTGGTTGTGGATGATACCACCGACCACCGGTTAAAGGAGAGTGTAAAGACAGCCATGTCGCAGGGACGGGGAATCATGATGTTACTCGACCATGAAACCGGTGAGGTCAAGTATTACAGCCGGTTGCTGATGTGCCCCACTACCGGGATTTCCTACAATGAACCTGCACCGCACACTTTTTCGTTCAACTCGCCGCAGGGAGCCTGTCCCAAATGCAACGGGCTGGGCCGGATAGCCGAAATTGACCTCGATAAAATTATCCCCGACAGGGAAATCAGCATAGGTAAGGGGGGAATCGTTCCCCTGGGTCCTCAGAAAAACAGTCTGATCTGGTGGCAGATTGAAGCATTGGGCGAGAAGTTCGATTTTACCCTGAAAACCCCGATCCGGGAGATCAGCGAGGAGGGACTTGATGCCGTACTTTTTGGCGCCAACGAGCGGATTCAACTGAAGAATACCCCATTGGGCGAGAGCATCAATTACCTGATGACCTACGAAGGGCTGGTTAAATACATTGATAGTCAGCGCGAAGAGAATCCCTCCCTGAAGGCGCAGAAGTGGGCCAACCAGTTTGTGCGGACCATAGAGTGTCCCGAATGTCACGGGGCAAGGTTGAAAAAGGAATCCCTCTGGTTCAGGATCGACGGAAAGAATATTTCGGAGCTTGCGCAGCTCGATCTTTCGGAATTGAGTGACTGGTTTGCCAATCTCGAGGAACGGATCGACGACCGGCAAAAGACCATTGCCCAGGAAGTGATAAAGGAGATCAAAAACAGGCTGGGATTTTTACTCAACGTAGGTCTGAATTATTTGTCGCTCGACAGGCCTGCCGGTTCCCTCTCCGGAGGGGAGTCGCAGCGGATCAGACTGGCCACCCAGATCGGGTCGAGGTTGGTAAATGTGTTGTATATTCTCGATGAACCCAGTATTGGACTGCATCACCGCGATAACCTCCGGTTGATCAGGGCGCTTGAAGACCTGAGGGACACGGGCAATTCGGTAGTGGTGGTGGAGCATGACAAGGAGATGATGCTTCATGCCGATTATGTGGTTGACATGGGAC
>CAZLDP010000434.1:0-2997 GCA_964558145.1 uncultured Prolixibacteraceae bacterium
GGCCAGAAAAACATCTCTTTCTTGATCATTACCCGGGCACAACCTCCTACTGAAGTATAGTAGAGCCACGAAATCACAAAATCCCACATGCTGGTATGCGGGACCCCAATAATAATAGCCTTTGGGGAAGGAACCACCCCGGCAGTAACCTTCCATCCGGCCAACCGAAGTATAAAGCCGCACAATTTCTCCTTCATGGTTCAATACATTTAATTGCCGGATCTGTTGATCCGGCATAGGTTTCAAGCAGATTCACACTCAGTGCAACCGCTTCCCGGACAAGGTCGGGTGCCCCAAAGTCGAAAATCACCATCAGAAAATTCCGCGTATTCCCGTCAACACTGGTCCGCACTGAGTCGCTTGTTGGACTGCCAAAGGCTCCGACTTCATCACGGAATACCGGCAAGCCTCCGATATTCAATACCCCCCTGCCAATTCCCTCATAGATCTCATCAGACCTTCCGATTCCGAACGTGACATCACCCCTGATTTTTGAGGAATTGTATCCTCCTATCGAAAAACCTGTCGTCAGAGAAACCAGGTTCAATAAATCTACCACATTGTTAATCCGGCAAAGGGGTTCCCCTTTAACCACCCTGCGGAGCAAAGCCTCCGCAGAAAGGCGGTATCTTGCAGGATCCTTGCCGGTAATCCGGTATGCATTCCGGGAAACCTTTACCGGCAACCAACTGCTGATTTCATCGATCCTCATCTGCTTTCCCAGTTCCCTGCATTTCTCCTCCATCCGGGAGAGGAGGGAGGCGGGAGAAGGACCCACTTCCACATTGCTCCCGATACACCACAACCTGATTCCAGGTACTTTATTGATTAAATCTGCGGAAATTTGTATCCTGAACATGTTTAAACCTCATGCACTCAAAAAAAAACAGGCGCCGGGCCTGTTTTCTTTGTTATGTTTCAATACTCGTCCTCATTAAAGAAAAAATCATCCTTGCTTGGGTAATCTGGCCAGATGTCTTCAATGCTTTCATACATCTCACCTTCATCCTCAATTTCCTGAAGATTCTCAATCACCTCAAGCGGAGCGCCTGATCGGATGGCATAATCGATTAATTCGTCCTTGGTTGCCGGCCAGGGAGCATCTTCCAGATTGGATGCTAATTCGAGTGTCCAATACATAATCCTTGAATATTAAGAGGTTATAATAAGCCAGTCTTAAAATTTCGCGAATATAATAAAATAACACGTAAAGCCTGATTGATTCTCTATAATTTTATATAAAATAATCACCCTGCCGGAACTAACTGGAATAGTAAGATTTTTTAAATTCAATATATTCTTGAATGACAAACTCCCGGATGGGTTCCCAGAGCTGGATATTATCGGAAGTGCCGTTAAAAACCTTGCCGTGGTTTTTATCTGCCACGTTATTCATCTGTGTGAAATTACCGCTGAAGTTCCTGACTTCCGAACATGCTTCTGCAAGTTCTTGCAATGTGATCTTATCCTTTTTTTCATACAGTTCCATGAACCTGATCAGAATCCGGCTGTTGTTCTGACCCGGTCTGGTGAACCATTTGGGAACACGGCTAATGACCTTGGCCACTTCATTGCGGATTCTCTCCTCATCAGGGACGACATTATTTTCATTTTCCAGCTCTGGCTTATCCGGCTGACCTTCTTGCCCGCCAGCCCTTTCGATGTTTTGTTCACCTGGTTTATTGTTATGCTCCGGATTATTTTCCTCCTTCTTCTTCTTTCTTTCCACCTTTTTTTTACCCGAGGTTTCCCTGGGGGGAGCTGGTTCCTCTTCCCTGATGTCATGCGCATATACGGTCAGAAGCTTGAATGACCTGACAAAAAGTTCGTTGGTATCAAATTCTTCGGGTATCCTTTCAAGGGTATGCATGAGGATTTCATCCCTGAACGTATCGTTCGACAGGTACAAAAAACGGGTCTGTTCATTGCTGAAATCTTTTTCGATTATCCTGAAATACTCTCTGATAATTTCTTCCGTTGGAACGGATACACGGGGGGCACAAAACATCAGCACGTGATTAAATTCAGGGAAATAGCATTTCATAGCGAGGTAAGCCCTCAAAAGGTTCTTGATGACCCGGTTGCGTGTATCGGTTTTCGATCCGAAGTTGATCCCGAATTCATGGAAGGTCACATTGCCCCCATAAAGCGTATTCCCGGGGCCCATTCCTAAAACATCTAGTTCAGTCTGCCGGACGGTTTGATCAAACCCGGTCTTGAAAATTTCTGTAAAGGCCTTATGACGCTGTATTCGCTCAAATTCAATTTTTGTTTTTTCCAGCAAGTCATCGCCGACTTGCCAGTTCCCTGAGGGTTTCCAGTTTTGCTGAACGATGCGACATCCTTTAACGTGTCGAAGGTAGCTGTTCACCAGTGATTCACCAATGTCAATTTTCATAGAATTATTTGTTATTTAATATATTGTTCATCAACGAAATTTCTAAAGATAAGGTTACGTCCGGAAAGCAAGTATATCCATTTACTTTCCGGATATCCAGGGAACTTCCGCTGTTCCGCTATCGTGGGCCACTTTGCGCGCAAGCACAAACAGGTAATCGGAAAGCCTGTTGATGTATTGCACGATTTTATGATCGATGGCTGCCGTTTCCGACAATTGTACGATTCTTCTTTCGGCTCGACGGCAAATGGTTCTGGCAATGTGACAATTACTCACCGGAACCGATCCGCCGGGGAGGATAAAATATTTCAGGGGAGATAACTGCTTTTCATATTCATCAATCGCTTTTTCCAACCTTTGGATATCTTCCGCAGTGCAGAGGAGATTGCCGGTTATTGATTCTCCCCTGGCATCGGAAGCAAGCTTCGATCCGATCACAAAAAGGGTATGCTGTACCTCTCCAAGCAACTTTTTTATGCCGGCATCGACAAGAGAAGCGCCAATCAGTCCGATCCAGCAGTTCAACTCATCTACCGTTCCGTAAGCTTCAAGCCTGAGTTCACTTTTCTTCACCCGGCTCCCCCCCACAAGTCCTGTGG
>CAZLDP010000435.1:0-2994 GCA_964558145.1 uncultured Prolixibacteraceae bacterium
ATAGGTAGTGGTTATTCGTGTGTTGCTGGCGGTATAGCATCAGGGACCTTCACTAATTTCACAGGTGGTGATTAGGCGGTTGGTTATTATTAGTTTGCTGGAAGTATAGAATCAGTGACGTGCTAATGTTGCAAGGGTGGAGAAGATGCATTTGCAGAGCAGATAATAACAGCATCAGTATCAACGATAGAACTTGTCGCAGGTGGTACAGGCTAAACAGCAGACGATGAATTAACAGTAGTTGGTGGTACAGGTACAGCAGCAACGATAAAAGTATTAACAGTAAATGCAGGAGTAATTCAAACAGCAGAAATCCTGACAGTAGGAAGTTACACGGCAGAACCTGCAAACGCTGTTGCAGTTACAGGAGGTACGGGAAATGATGATGCAACCTTTAATCTTACATGGAACGAAGGACATATTTACGGATGTATTGACAGTACAGGGTTTATAGCTGAACTTAATTGGGATGACTAATGAAAATTAATAAAATAACAGGCGTTATTAAGGCAACTAATGGAGATGTTGCTTCTGCTATTGCTTATGATGATATGCTTGGAGAAGTAAGATCATCTATCACAGGAGAGATAGGAATATTGGATGCTGACAGTCATTCACAGATGATACAATTAGGAAGTGTAAATCCTTCAAGTGATGAATAATAGATATATTATAATACTATTGATAGTGATTAGCTTATTTCTGTCAATCAAAGCCAATGCTCAAAGAGTTGCCTATACTGATGTGCCCGGTGTGAGTGCATGGAAGACTCATTGGATTCGTGAAGACAAGGCACTTCATGTATTTTCCTGTATGTCGCTTTCAATGATAGGTACGGCTACGGCTTACGATTTCAAATTTAAAAATCCTGAACTTGCGGGGTTGGGGCTTGCATTATCAGTAGGAATTGCAAAGGAATTTTTTATGGACGACAAACCTGATGCCTATGATTTGACTGCTGACATTACAGGAGCTTTTATAGGTGTTGGAATAGTATTAATTTCAAAAGAAATACAGAAGAAAAAACATAAGAAAAATGTGCAAAGAAATAGATAAACTGGAAGAAGTGTATAGCAGATTACCTGATATACCTCATTTCTCAAAATTGTTAAAAAATTGCAATGGACGGCTATTTGAATACAAGGTTGAGAATGAGGGGCAATTTACGTCTATTTCATTGCACGAAGAACCTGATATATCTATCGCAAAATCACATCTTACAAAAGGGAGTGAAGTACCACTGCACAATCATCCTAATTCTTATGAAATTATTATTGTTTTGAAAGGCATGATAAGTATTGAATTTGAAAATGGTGATGTAAAGGTGCTTAGAAGGAACGATTTTGCGAAGGTAGATGCTACTTTAGGACACTCAGCGAGTGTTGGATGTGACACAGAATTTATTGCTATTACAGTACCGAGAGATGAAGGATTTCCAAAATGAAGAGCTTGAACAAACCCTTATTTCAATCTGGAAAGAATTTGCATTTTACCTCAAGGAGTCAGCGAAGAATTTAGATAGTAGGATGCGCGAAGTTGAAAATAAAGTAACATCTATTGACAAGGAATTTGCTGTATTTAAGAATGATTTTGAAAACTGGAAGAAAGGAGACAAGGACAGATTTACTTTGTCACTTACACAAGCAGCTATTATTTTTATTGTTTTTGTGATTTCTACAGGATTAACTATTTGGGGGCTTATAAAATGAATGTCATTGACTACATATACTCTATGTTCAGAACGGTTGAGCAGTATCCACCAATGCTGAAGATGCTGGAAATATCGCTTTCACAGTTCGGAGTACAGGAGTGGTCTGGAAAAAAACATAATCCAGAGGTAATGAAATATTTCGAGGAGTGCGGATTTTCAACTATTAAAGATGATGAGACTTCATGGTGTTCGGCTGCTATGTGCTGGTGTGCAATGAAAGCGGGGATGTCACACACAAACAACCTCACGGCAAGAAGCTGGCTAAACTGGGGATCGGAAGCAATAGAACCTCGATTGGGTGATATAGTTGTTTATTGGCGTGGTGACATAAACGGATGGCAGGGGCATGTAGGGCAATTCATCCGTAGGGATGGGGACAGCATTTTTACGTTAGGAGGCAATCAAAGCAATGAATTTAACATCACAGATTATTCAGCGCATCAACTATTAGGATTCAGAAGATATGGAAATTGAGATTATAGACAAAGAAACAATCGCTATCCTTCAGGAAATAGGAACAATATCATTTGAAGATGAATAAAGCACGTGAAATACAGAAGCAGATAACACGACCTACATCGGTTGCGATCATGCTTGTACTTTTTCAAGGATTTCAACTCATGTTCCCGGATAAAATGTCACCGCAGTGGCAGGATTGGACGTTGAACGCCATTACTGTTATTGGGGGAACCGGGTTGATTGATAAGATATTCCGAAATTGGAATGAAATAAGTGAGTTTTTTAAAAATTTATTAACCAAAAAAATTAAACAAAATGAAAAATTTAAAAGAGGCACTGACCTTGATTCTCAAGGCAGTTGAAACGGGAATGAAGGCATACCAGGATCAGAAGATCAACGTGGGGGAATGGATTGCCATTGGAATGAAGATCATCGCATGGGTGTGGATTTTCAGGAACCTGAAGAACATCCTGGCCGACATCGTCAACGCCACCCAAGAGGAATTCACCCAGATGCATACGGAGTTATGTGAAGGGTTTGACATTCCGCAAGATCAGATTGAGGAGAAAATTGAACAGTCACTTTCCTTGGTACTGTTAATTATATCGATGATCTGGGGAAAGAGAGAAGTGGAACTGGCTTTGAAAGCTAAAAATGGAATACAGGCTGGATCCAACTTGGCGTGACCGGCTGAAAACAAAAGAAGTCACTGTCAAGTTTAAAGTGCGTTTTGAAACGCTGAAAAAATTGTTCAAAAAACTGAAACGATGGAAACGACCACACCTGTAACAAAACAAAAGATTCCGTTGGGGGTGTTGACGGA
>CAZLDP010000436.1:0-2977 GCA_964558145.1 uncultured Prolixibacteraceae bacterium
TATGATGACCGGGTATATCTCCGAAAAGACTGGGTTGAAGCGAAGTAGAATCCTGCTGGATCTTATTTCCGTACCGGATCAGTTTTTCAATGAAATTGGTAGTGTCGTTTTCGGTATCCCCGGCAAAGAACTGGCTTCGCCTGATGTCGCCGAAACTGTCGAAGGCGCCGGCCATTGCCAGGGCTTCCAGGTTCCGCTTGTTGACGCTCTGGAGGTTTACCCTCTCGGCAAAATCGTAAATGTCAGTGAAATCGCCTCCTTTTTGCCGTGCCGAAATGATGTCGTTCACTGCACTTTCACCCACCCCCTTGATGGCCGCCAGTCCAAACCGGATGTCTCCCTTCTTGTTGACCGTGAATTTGACATAACTTTCGTTGATGTCGGGACCCAATACATTCAACTTCATTCTTTTGCATTCCTGCATGAATTTGGTGATTTCGGTGATGTGGTTCAGGTTGCGGCTAAGGTTGGCCGCCATGAACTCCGCAGGATAGTGGGCTTTCAGGTATCCGGTCTGGTAGGCCACATAAGCGTAACATACGGAGTGCGATTTATTGAAGGCATAGGAGGCAAAGGCAACCCAGTCTTTCCAGATTTTTTCGATGACCTCTTCCGGTTTTTTATTGACCTGTTCGCATTCCCGGGTGAACTGCGGGTTGGTCATACATCCCTCAATAAACCGCTCTTTCAGTTTACCCATGAGTGATTCGATTTTTTTACCCATGGATTTCCGGAGGGTGTCCGATTCTCCCCGGGTGAAGTTGGCCAAAAGGCGCGACAGGAGCATGACCTGTTCCTGGTACACCGTGATCCCGTATGTTTCACTCAGGTAAAGCTCCATCATGGGGAGGTCATATTCCACGTTTTTTCTGCCGTTTTTCCGGGCAATGTATTCAAGAATATAGTCCATCGGCCCCGGCCTGTAAAGGGCATTCATGGCAACCAGGTCTTCAAACCGGTTGGGCTTCAGTTCCCGCAGATGTTTTTTCATCCCTTCCGATTCAAACTGAAAGATGGCTGTGGTTTCGCCCTTACTGAATATCTCGTAGGTGGACGGATCATCGAACGGAATATCATCAATCTCAATGGAAATTCCATGCCTGAGCCTGATGTTTTCAAGTGTCTCCCTGATTATCGAAAGCGTTTTGAGTCCGAGAAAATCCATTTTCAGCAGACCGATACTCTCCACGAAACGCCCGTCATACTGGGTGGTGGGAAGGTTATCGTCCTTAGTTGGCATCAGAGGAATGTGTTCGATAAGCGGATTCCGGCTGATAAGGATGCCACAGGCATGCACCCCCGATTGCCTGATACACCCCTCAAGGATTTCTGCAAACTGTATAGTTTTGACAATCAGAGGGTTTGTAGAATTACGCTCCTTCAGGAGCTCGGGTTTTTCCTTGAATGCTTTTTTGAAGGTCATTTTGGGAGTATCGGGAACCATTTTCGCCAGCCGATCTGCCTCGGGCAGGGGTAATTTCAAAACCCTGGCGACATCCCGGATGGCCATTTTGGCTGCCATGGTACCAAAAGTGACGATATGGGCTACCTTGTCCTTTCCGTATTTGTTCACAACCCAGTCGAGGACCAGTTGCCTTCCGTCGTCGTCAAAATCAATGTCCACATCGGGAAGTGAAATCCTGTCGGGATTGAGAAAACGTTCAAAAAGCAGATTATGTCTGATAGGGTCAATGTTGGTAATCCCAGTACAATAGGCAACTGCCGCTCCCGCGGCCGATCCCCGGCCGGGTCCCACCAACACCCCCATTTCCCTGGCTGCATTGATAAAGTCTTGTATGATGAGGAAATACCCTGGATATCCCATCGACTTGATGGTTTCCAGTTCGAAGTCTATCCTTGTGGTCACCTCTTCGGGCAGGGGACTCCCGTATCGTTTCGAAGCTCCCTGGTACACCAGATGTTGCAGATACTCTGATTCAAACTTGATGCGGACCACCTTCTCATATCCCCCAAGTTGGTCAAAAGCCTTTTCGCCAAACTCCTCTAAAAGTGACTCCTCACTGAATTTTTCCTTGAAATCGGCTTCGTCGCCAAATTCGGCAGGAATCGGAAATACTGGCATGATCGGATCCTCATCCAGTTCGTAGAGGCTGACCTTTTTCACAATCTCTCCGGTATTGGCCAGCGACTCAGGAAGGTCGGAAAACAGTTCATTCATTTCCCGGGTGGTCTTGAACCACTCCTGTTTGGTATATCTCATCCGGTTGGGATCATCGAGATCCTTGCCGGTATTCAGGCAGATAAGTAAATCGTGGGCATCGGCATCGGCAGCATCTGTAAAATGAACATCGTTGGTTGCAACCACCTTCACCCCGTATGTCCTGGCCAGCTCCAGGATCTTCTCATTGACCACAACCTGCCGGTCGTAAACTTCCATGCGCAATTCCGGCAATTCCGATGGATGCCGCTGAAGTTCAAGGTAGAAATCCTCTCCGAAAACTTCCAGATACCACTTCAGGGCTTCCTCGGCCTCCTTAATTCGTCCTTCGTTCAAAAGAGAAGGGATTTCCCCTCCCAGGCATGCCGAAGTGACGATCAGTCCTTCGGAATGTTGTTGCAGCAGGGGCTTATCAATGCGGGGTTTGTAATAAAATCCCTCCATGTTGGCAAGAGTGACCAGCTTAATCAGGTTGTGGTATCCGGTCTTGTTTTTTGCCAGTAACACCAGGTGATCGCCCGACCGGTCCTCTTTTCCTGACCGGTCTTCCATCGACCGGGAAGCCACATAGGTCTCACAACCCAAAATGGGTTTCAGACCCAATCGCTTGCATGCCATGTGAAACTCCTTGATCCCGAACATCGTTCCGTGATCGGTCAAAGCCACCGCCTTCATGTCGTCGGCTTTGGCCTTCTGTACAAGGCTTTCTATACTGGCTGCACCGTCTAAGATGGAATATTGGGAATGAACATGCAGGTGTGTAAATGGTACCATCGGCTTTCTATATCAGTTTCGGGA